>NZ_JALKFU020001195.1 GCF_023242965.2 Frankia sp. AgKG'84/4 | reverse complement strand
CCAACGCCTCACGCGGCGAAATACCAAAGAACCCCGCATCGAACAGACCAGCCTCATGCAGAAAACCACCCTGGTCGGTGGCGGAAGTGTCGATTCGCTGCGGGTCGGGGTGAAAGAGTGCCTCCAGATCCCAGCCACGGTCGGTCGGGAAACCGGTTACGCCGTCCCGGCCCTCCACCACCAGCCGCCACAGATCCTCCGGCGAGGCGACACCACCAGGCAGCCGGCAGGCCATCCCGACGATCGCGATCGGCTCCGTCGGATCAGCCGTCGCCACGGCGGTACCGCCCGCGGCGGACGACGGCGCGAGCGCACCCCCGGTGGCGACCGGCCCGAGTTCGCCGAGCAGGAACCGGGCCAGGACCTGCGAGTTCGGGTAGTCGAACACGAGCGTGGTCGGCAATTTGAGCCCGGTCGCCTCCCGCAGCCGGTTGCGCAGCTCCACCGATGTCAGCGAATCGAAGCCGGCGTCCTTGAACGCCACGTCGGGACGCACGTCCCCGGCGCCGGCGTAGCCCAGCACGGTGGCCGCGTGGGCGCGGACGACCTCCAGCAGCACCGACTCCTGCTCGGCCGCCGATCGGCCGGCCAGCCGCGCCGCCAGCCCGCCCAGGACCGTCCCGGCTGTCCGCGAGCGCAAGGCCCTGCGGCCAGGCCGGACCAGCTCGCGCAGCAACGGCTGGACGGAACCCCCGGCCCCGGCGTCGGCGCTGGCCGCGCGCAGATCGAGTCTCACGGGTACGAGCAGCGGCTGGTCAGCCCGCAGACCGACGTCGAACAACTCCAAACCCTCGGCCGGACTCAACGCCAACACCCCACCACGACCCATCCGAGCCTTATCGACCTCACTCAGATGAGCGGTCAGACCCGTGCTCTGCTCCCACAGACCCCACGCCAACGACACACCCCGCCGGCCCTCAGCCCGACGACGCGCCATCACCGCATCCACATACGCGTTCGCGGCGGCGTAGTTGCCCTGGCCGGCCGAGCCGAACAGGCCCGCCGCAGAGGAGAAGACGACGAACGCGTCAAGATCGAGGTCACGGGTCAGCTCGTCGAGGTGGCGGGCGCCGCCGCCCTTCGGACCGAACACGCCGGCCATTCGCTCGGATGTCAGCGCGCCGACCAGGCCATCGTCCAGAACCCCGGCGGTGTGCACGACGGCGGACAGCGGGTGCTCGGCGTCGATGCCGGCGAGCAGGGCAGCCACCTGGCCGCGTTCGGCCACATCCGCGGCTGTGATGGTGACCTCCGCACCCAGCTCGACCAGCTCGGCCGCCAGCTCCCGGGCGCCCTCGGCCTCGGGGCCGCGCCGGCTGGCCAGCACAAGGTGCCGCACACCGTGCTCGGTCACGAGGTGCCGAACCACGAGCACGCCCAGGGACCCGGTGCCGCCGGTCACGAGAACCGTGCCGTCCGCCCTGAACCCGCCGCGACCGTCGCCGGTGACCGCCGCGCGGACCAGCCGCGGCGCGAGCAGCCCTGGCCCGCGCGCGGCCAGCTGGGGTTCACCGGCCGCGAGGACAGCGCCGAGCACGGACTCCACGTGGATGCCGGGCTCGAGGTCAAGCAGGGTGATCCGATCCGGGTTCTCGGCCTGGGCAGCCCGGACCAGGCCCCAGACCGCTGCGGCGGACTCGACGGGAATGTCGTCCGCGACCGCCACCACCGCGGTCCGAGTCAGGATCAGCAACGTGGAGGGCTCAAGCCGGGGATCGTCCAGCCAGGCCTGGACCACTGCCAGGACCTCGTTCGCCGGCCGGAGCGGATCGTCTTGGGATCCGGCAGCGACTTCTCCCGGTGCCTCGAACACGGCGATCACCGGATCGGCCAGGACCTCGACCAGCACGGCCACCTCATCCGCCGCGAAGAGCGGCACGACGGGCGGCAGCGATCCGACCGTCGTCGCGGGTGGCAACTCCGACCACTCCACCGCGAACAGCGCGTCCCGCTGCCGGCCGGTCGCGGCGGCGAGCTGCTCGCCGGTGACCGGCGCGAATCGGAGCGCGGCGAGGCGGAGCACCGGCTGCCCGTTCTCGTCGGTCGCCTCCAGCGAGAGGCCGTCGCCGTCGTCGGCCGGCGACAGTCGGACCCGAAGCATCTGCGCCCCGGGCTCGTGCAGGGTCATTCCCGACCATTCGGCCGGCTGCCAGTACCGGCGTCCGCCGGCCCGGTCCGCCAGCACGGCGTGGCGCAGCCCGGAGCGCAGCGCGGCGTCGAGCAGCACCGGGTGCAGGCCAAACCGGGCGGCCCGGGCGCGCTGTTGGGTTGTCAGCGCGACCTCGGCGAACACCTCGTCCGCCCGCCGCCACATCGCGCGCAGGCCCATAAAGGAGGGGCCGAGGTCGTACCCGTGCTCGGCCAGCTCGGCGTGGAAGCTCGTGAGGTCGACCCGACGGGCGCCAGATGGCGGCCAGAGCAGCATGCTCCGGTCGGCCACCGGGGGGATCGGCTCGTCCGGGATCGCGGATACGTGACCAGCGGCGTGCCGCGCCCAGCGGGTGTCCTCGCCGTCGGGCGCGGCGTAGATCTCCACCGGCCGCCGGCCGCCGCCATCGGGCATCCCGACGACGACCTGGACGCGGACCGTTCCCCGTTCCG
>NZ_JALKFU020001194.1 GCF_023242965.2 Frankia sp. AgKG'84/4 | reverse complement strand
TCGACGAGCACGGCGCCGCGACCGGCACCGCCGGCGCCTCGGCGAGCATGCCGAGGCTGGACGCGGCCAGTTGGATGCCGACCGCGACGATGGACGCCCCCGCCGCGTCGATCGAGGTCTCGGAGTGCGCCCGCTTCCCGACCCGCAGCGCCGCCTGGAACAGCGCGGACAGCTCGCCGCTGACGCTGCCGGCAGCCTGGGCCCCGCGGAAGGCGCCGCGCACCTGCCCGAGGATCTGCGACTCACCGACGAGCATCGAGTCGAGCCCGCAGACGACGGAGAACAAATGGCCGACCGCGCGGGCGTCGTGGTGGACGTACAGGTGGGCGGCGAGATCGGCGAGATCGATGCCGCTGATCCGGCTGATCTGGTCGGAGATGTCCGCGACGCCCCCGTGGAACGTCTCGACCTCCGCGTAGATCTCGATGCGGTTGCAGGTGGACAGCACGATCGCCTCGCTGACATGCGTCGCGGCGATCAGGTCGTGCAACACCTTGGGGGCGTCGGTCGCGGAGACCGAGGCCTGTTCCAGCAACGAGGTCGGCGCGGTTCGATGGTTGAGCCCCACCACCAGCAGGCTCATGCCGGCTCACCGCCCACGAACCCACGGGCGAGGGGCGCTCCGCCCACTGGCGGGAGAACAGGGGCCGGCGGCCGGTCGGCCCGGCCCACCTGGCCGAATCCGGTCGGCCGGCCCGCCGACCACGCCGGTACGGCTTGACGAGTCACCCGCACGACACCATCCGTCTCGGTCCTCATCCTGTCTGTCCGGGACACCCTGTCTGGCCGGGGCATCGCCCCGACGCTGCCCACCACCGCCGACGACACCCCGCCGGCGGCCGCCGCCTCACCGGCCGCCAGATCACCCGGCGGCGGAGCCGATACCGCGGGTGCCAGCCCGGCGCCCTCGCCCGGCAGCGGCCCGCGCACCGGCTCGGCACCGTCGACCACCCGCGGCACCGACGTGGCCCGGGAAGACCAGGACCCGTGGGTGGCGACACCGTCCGGGCCGTCCTGCTCGGCCAGTGCTGGCGGGCCGGGAGCCTGCTCGCGCGGCGAGGCGGGACGTTTGCGTGCCTCATGGAACGAAAGGATCTGAAGTTCTACGGCGAGGTCGACCTTACGCACGTCCACCCCTTCCGGCACGGACAACACCGTTGGGGCGAAATTGAGGATGCTCGTGACCCCGGCGGCTACGAGCCGGTCACACACCTGCTGCGCCGCGGCGGCCGGGGTGCAGATCACCCCGATCGTGACAGCACATTCGTCGATGACCAGTTCCAGCTCGTCGATGGGGCGGACGACGACCTCGCCGACCCGCTCGCCGACCCGGTCCGGATCCGCGTCGACCAAAGCAACGATACGGAAGCCGCGGGCGTGAAACCCCCCATAGCCGGCGAGGGCGTGGCCGAGGTTGCCGACTCCGACGAGCACCACCGACCGGTCCTCGGTGAGGCCGAGCCGCGCCGCGATGCGGTCGAGCAGCACGTCGACCTCGTACCCGACCCCACGCGTCCCGAAGGAACCGAGGTGGGACAGGTCCTTGCGGACCTTCGCGGGAGTGACCCCGGCGGCGGCCGCCAGGGTGTCCGAGGACACAGTGTGAACGGCACCCTCCGCCAGCGTGGTCAGCACCCGAAGGTAGAGCGGGAGCCGGGCCACCGTCGCGTCCGGCACCGGCGATCGGTCGGCCGCCGGTTGGCTGCGGGACCGCCGCCGCATCACCGCGGGGCGACGTCGTGGCTGACTCATCCGCGGCTCCGATCTCCGGGCGCGCGACTCCGCCCGGAGCCAGGGGCCCGAATCCGTGGCCCCGCCGTGCCCCAGATCCGGGGCTCGGCGCCACAAGTCGGTTGTCGTCGGGCAGTGTACGACTTCGTGAAGGGATTCACGAAGTGCGCGCGAGGGGCCCAGACCGCGATCAGCGGCCGCGGCCGGGGCGCAGGGACCAACGGCCACCGGCCAGCGCCCGCCGCAGTCGATCTTCCTCTACCCGCCAGTAACCATGCTCGCGACCGTCGACCAGAACGACCGGGACCCGGTCGCCGTAGTCCTGCGCCAACTGGGGATCGGCATCGACGTCCGCCTCGCGCCATCCGACCCGCTCCTGCTCCGCGACCCTGGCCACCGCGTCCCGCGCCGTCTCACAGAGGTGGCATCCCGACCGGGTGAGAAGAGTGATGCGTGCGTCGCCCGCACCGGGAACCGCCGGCCTCGGTCCAGGCCCGTCGTCGTCCATCTCACGATGGTAAGTCCGGCTGCCGGCCCGGGTGGGCCGCTCGCGATGCCAGCTGCGACCGGCACGGGCATGGTCCGCGACTGCCCGCCGTGGGTATTGCGGCTACACTGAGCTACCTGACTGTTCTGCCCCGGGCCTGCCGGCCCGTCCTGTCATGACTCATCCTCCGGAGTCCGGGCCGTGACCGACCGCACGCTCGCCGAGCTCGCCGCCGGCCTCGCCGCCGTGCGGCGCGGTCCGGACGCGTGGCGAAGGCCCCTCGTGCCCTGCCTGCCGGCCCGGCCGTGTTTGCGCGCCGGCCTGCGCGACCTCTGTCGAGCGATGGCCTCGGCCGCCCTGCCACCGCCACGCCTCGCCTCGGCAG
>NZ_JALKFU020001193.1 GCF_023242965.2 Frankia sp. AgKG'84/4 | reverse complement strand
GTTGCCGGGCGCACCGGGCAGCGCCACGGCGTCCGGCTGGCGGAGGTCGTCGTCGGCAGCCCGGCGGGCAGCGCGGGCCTGTTCACCGGTGATCTCGTGCTGTCGCTCGCCGGCCAGCCCATCGTCACCCCGGGTGATCTCCAACGGCTGCTGACGGAGACCACGATCGGCCAGCCGGTGGAACTCACGGTCTGGCGCCGCGGCGCGCTCGTTGACGTCATCGTTGTTCCGCGGGAGCTCGTCACAAGCTGATCGGGGATGTGCCGCGGAGGTGGGATCAGCCGCGGGATGTCCTACTGTCGAGACATGCCCCGTCCCGGTTCCGGTCCCCGCCGCACGCCGCCTCAGGCCCGGTCCCCGCGGCCGTCCGCCGCGGACCCCGCCGAGGGTGCGCGGGCCGGGGCAGGGAAGGCCGCAGGGGCCGGGAAGGCCGCCGGGGCAGGGAAGGCCGCCGGGGCAGGGAAGGTCGCAGGGACCGGGAAGGCCGCCGGGGCCGGGAAGGCCGCAGGGACCGAGAAGGTCCCCGGCGTCGCTGGAGGGGCTGGCGGGGCGGTCGCGGAGCCCGAGCCCGGGCGGCTCTTCCTCGGCGCCGCGTATGTCCTCGGCGTGGTGCTCGGGCTTGGTCTCGGGCTCTACGGCGTGTTCCTGCTGCCGGCGGGCCCGGACCTGGGCGGCACGGTGATTGCTGTCGGCCTGCTGCTGGCACTGTTCGGCAACGCCGCGGCGGCGCTGCTGGTGCGCTGGCTGACCGGCACGCGGCTCGGGCCGATGACCGTGCTCATCGGCTGGGTGCCGATCGTGCTGCTGTTCTCGGCGGCCCGCCCGGAGGGCGACCTGTTGCTGCGCGCCAACGCGGCGGGCTACGCGTTTCTGCTGGTCGGAGGCCTCAGCCCGGTTGTCGTGACGGCCGTCGGGCGGGCTCGCCGCGGGTTGACCGCCCTTGCGCCGCCGCGCTGGGACTCATCGCGACCCGGGCACTGAGCGCGGCGGCGGGCGCTGTCGGGCGGAGACCAGTGGTACGGGTGCCGTTCCCTGTGCCCAACGTCACCGATCGCGCTGTCCGTGGGCGGGGTGTGGGATCGCGGCGGTAGCGTGGAGCGGTGGGAGGCCTGCCGCCGGAGAGCCGCGCCGCGATGTCCGCCGTTCGGGCGCCCCTGCACGCGGGTGAGTTCCGCCAGGCGGTGGGACGCTTCGCGACCGGTGTGACGGTGCTCAGCACCCTGGCCGGCGCACGTCACCTGGGTATGACGGCGAACTCGTTCGTATCCGTCTCCCTCGATCCGCTGCTCGTGCTGGCCAGCGTGCGCCGCGACGCGCGCTTCCACGACCCGCTGCTCGCGGCCGGTGTCTGGGGGGTGTCGGTGCTGGCCGCGGACATGACGGAGGCCTCCCGGTTCTTCGCGAAACGCGCCCACGACGTGGCGGAGCCGTTCGCGCGGTGGGCGCATTCGCTCGGCCCCGAGACCGGCGTCGTCCTGCTGGACGGGGCGCTGTCGGTGTTCGAGTGCCGGACTGTCGCGACCCATCCCGGCGGGGATCACACCCTGGTGATCGGCGAGGTGGTGTTCCTCGATCGTCAGCGCGAGGACGCCGGGCCGTTGGTGTTCTTCGAGGGCGGCTACCTCGAGCAGGTCGCCGCCCCGAAAGGCACCGCGGACGCCGCCCGCGCCCAGTCGCCCGGCCCGGTGCCCGAGCCGGGCGGGCCCCGTCCATGACACCCTGAGTGACCCCAGTACGCCTGGAATGTCCGAGCGCTACGGGGGAGAGGCTTCCCGTCGTTGTGAACGCGTTCCGCGCGCGATCTGTCCCTGTCGAGGCGCCGGGTAGCGGCTGCGCCACGCACAGCCGGCGCAGGCGCGTGGCAGTGGGCGATGCCCGCGACGGACGCTGCCTAGTTGAGTCTGGCGCGGGCGGCGGCGGCGGCCTGGCGGGCCGCCGCGGCCGCGGTGGGTTCCACCGCGGTGACCGTGTCAGCGAAGGTCGTGAGGTCCCGCGCGCCGCCGAGGAAGTCCCCGAGGCGCACCCGTAGCTCGCCGCGTTCCCGGCGCAGGTTCGTCGGGTGATGGGGGAGCAGCAGCGACAGCTCGACCGCCCACAGCCGGGTGCGGGGAGCGTCGGCGCGGGCCCCGAGGACGCGCACGTTGCCCAGGATTCGGGCCAGCACGTCGTGCGGCTCCATCGGCGCGAGATGGCCCCGGTTGAACGCGGCGCCCGCCGCGCGGACCTTCGCGGCGGCGTCGTGGATCGTCAGCAGCCGCCCGGCGTCGTACGGATCGACGAGGACGTTGTCCTCGGGGGTGCCGACCGCCACGACGACGTGACCGGGCAGGCCGACCGGGTAGGCGGCGACGCCGAGCCGTCGGGCGACCTCCAGCCACACGACCGAGAGCAGGATCGGTAGCCCCCGTCGGCGGCGGAGCACATCGGGCAGCAGGGACGAACGCAGATCGGTGTAGTCCTCCTCGGACCCGCCGAAGCCGGCGTCCAGCCCCAGCGCCTCGTGCAGCGCCTCGGCGGCGGAGCGGGGCGTCAGCGAACCGAAGCGGCGGGCCTCGCCGAGGCGCCCGATCGGTTCGCCGCCGCCGGGGCCGTCGCCGGCCTGGGC
>NZ_JALKFU020001192.1 GCF_023242965.2 Frankia sp. AgKG'84/4 | reverse complement strand
GCCCGGGCCCGGGCCGTGCACTGGGCGCGGACCTCAGGCTCGGCGGGATCGAGCCGACCGGCGGCGATGTCGCGCAGCAATGGCAGGAACCGGGCGTCAAGCTCCTTGAGCCGCAGCTGGCGGTCCCGGCGCACCGCCCGGCCGAGCACCCGGCGGCTGACGAGCTCGACGTCGAGGTCGCCGGCCCGCGCCCGTTCCCGCGCGCTGGCCCGCAGGACCGGCCCGAACATCGTCACCAGCAGTTGGAGGATCACCATCGCGTAGATCGACGCGCCGAGCCGGGCCATCACCAGCTCGTCGCCCCAGCCGCCGAGGCCGAGGACGATCGCGGTCATCGCGACCGCCGCCAGCGCGGCCGCGGCGTACCGATCGCGGGTCCGCCGGGTGAGCACGGCGAGTGCCACCAGCAGCGGGTTGACCATCGTGGTGCCCCAGCTGACCACCAGATGGCCGGGCAGCTCGACGGTGTTGATGGCGCCGGCGACCGCCGAGGCGACGGCGACCAGCAGGACACCGATGGCCTCGCCGCGGCGCAGTACGCGGCGCGCCACGACCCGCGCGGTCACGGCGATGACCACCGCGGTCACCAGCCAGATCGCCAGCCCGGCCACGAACGAATGCGCCTGGCCACGGTGCAGGACGACGGGGACGAGGGCGGCGAGCCAGCCGACGACGACCGCGACCGCGAAGGCGCGGCGCGCCGCGGTGGTCAGCTGCTCCTCCAACGGTCCGGCGGCCGGTGTCCCGGCCGGCTGCGCCAGTGGCGCCGCCCAGCTCAGGGTGATCCGGGTTCCGCGTCCGGGTTCGGACCAGACCTGGGCGCGCCCGCCCGCCGACCGCATCCGGGCGAAGATCGAGTTGCGCAGGCCGAGCCGCGGCCCGCCGGCGGCATCCGCCGGGAGGAATCCGCGGCCCTCGTCGACGACGCAGACCCGCAGGTTGGCCGGGCTCAGCGCCACCTCGACACGCGCGTGCGCGGTGCCGGCGTGGGCGCGCACGTTGCGCAGCGCCTCGCCGGCCGCGGCGGCGATGGCTACCGCGACCTCGTCCGGTATCAGCGCTACCGCCGGATCCCCGGCCAGTGACTCCTGCGCGCAGTCGCCAGGCTCCCCGTCGAGCTGCTCGCCGCCCAGCGCCGCTGCCTGTGCGAGGTCGGCGTCCGCGGGTGGCGCGGTGCCCGCATCCGGGGTGAGCGGGACGCGGACCAGCGTGACCCGAAGGCCGTCATCGGACGCGGTGTCGATGGCCTGGGTGAGGCGGTCGATGGCACCGAGTCCCGGATCCTCCCGGCCGGCCAGCTGTTCCTCGACGACGCGGACGCTGTGGTCACACTGCCGGCGCAGCGGCTCCACCGGCTGGTCCTCGCTCATGCCGAGCCCGGTCAGCGTGTTGAGGATGGTGTCGTGCAGCAGCCGTTCCTGCTCCCGGGTGTCGCGCTCCCGGCCCTCGGCGACCATCAGCCGCCGACGGCGGGCCGCGGCGGCGCGGTGCTGCCGGTCGGCTTCGAGCGCGACCCGGCGCAGCCGGTAGACGGCGCGGCGCACGAGCACCGCGACCACGATCATGATCGCCGTCGAGGCGAAGACCTGGGGGCGATGCCCCACTGCGGCGACGAGCTGCACGACGCAGAGCGTCGTCAGAATGATGACGAACAGCCGCCCGCTCCGCGAGAAGGCCGCGCCGACCACGACGGTGAGCAGGACGACGAACACGACGGACGCCGGGTCGCCCCGCGACTCCCCCGGAATGATCCAGTTCGTGGCAGCGGCGGCGAGGCAGGACACCACCGCGTCGGCGACGATGTACACCCGGCGCGGGCCGCGCCGCAGCAGCTCCAGAAACAGGGCGCCCCAGGCCACGAGCACCGCCACGGCCACCACCGCGATCGGATGCGCGCGGTACCAGCCGGCCCAGACCACGCCGAAGAACAGCAGGAATCCGAGTTGCGCGGCCCGCAACTGAGCCGTGCACCGAACTATCACCGCTGACAGCGCCTGCACGGAGCGTCCGTTCATGTCGCATAAGTGTGGGGGGTCCGGCAACCGGCCGGAACCCCCGGGGCAGCTGACCGCGCGTTGTCGGGTGTCAGGCCCGGTCGCGGTCGACCGTGGGAACCGCGATGGTCCTCGCCGGTGATCGTGCCGCGGGTTCGGCGCGCAGCGCGACAATCAGCGCACGGAGTCGATCGTCAGCCGGGCGACCCGTTCTCGGTGCCACTGGCTGTCACCGAAGGCGGCGATGAGGCGGCGGGCGCGCTTGTAGAAGAAATGGGCGTCGTGTTCCCAGGTGTAACCGATGCCGCCGTGATATTGGATCATGGCGGCGGTGGTGTCCCCGCCAGCCTGGTTCGCCTTGCTCTTGGCGACGGCGACGGCGAGCTCGGCCTCCGGTAGGCCGGCGTCGACGGCGTGCGCCGCGTAGAGCACGGCGTGCTCGGCCATCGTGACGGCGACGTGCAGCTCGGCGAGGTGATGCGCCACCGCCTGAAACGAGCCGACCGGCCGGCCGAACTGGACCCGGTCGGTGTCGTAGGCGACGGTGCGGGTCAGCGCCGCGCGGGCGACGCCGACGAGGTCCGCGGCGGCCAGCACGGCGCCGCGCCGGCTCAGCTCCGCGA
>NZ_JALKFU020000067.1 GCF_023242965.2 Frankia sp. AgKG'84/4 | reverse complement strand
GGGCGGCAGCGGCCGGTGCCGGCGCCTCCGGCGGCGGGCTGGCTGCCGGCGTGGCCGCACCGACCACGGCGTCCGGTGCGCTGTCCACCGGCACTTCACCGGCCGCGGGGTCAACCGCGGCGGAGTTCTCCCGGCAGAACGCCTCGTAGATGTCGAGCACCACCTGCTTCTGCCGCTCGGAGAGGGTCTCATCGGCGAGGATCGCGCTCATGACGCTTTCATCGCCCGGCCGTTCCTCGAGAATTCCTGCCTGGACGTAGAGCACTTCCGCAGATATCCGCAACGCCTTGGCGATCTGCTGGAGAATTTCCGCTGACGGTCGGCGCAGTCCTCGTTCGATCTGGCTGAGGTAAGGGTTACTCACCCCGGCCTGACTCGCGAGTTGACGAAGGGAGATCTGCGCCGTTCGCCGCTGTTCCCGGATGAAAACTCCGAGATCGCGGACGTTCAGGTTCGGCACCAGGGCACACGCCTCCTCTACGGAGCGGCCGGATCAACGGCCGCCGCCGGTTCCCGGCGCCGCGGGCCGGTGACGACGGGCACCGACCGGCCGCTCGGGCTGGGAGTCCGGAACAGCTGCGAGTCCGGGACGACAAGGGCCCGGAACAACGCAGCATCAACTGAATCGACGATACGTCGTGCTGCTAACTCTGGCAAGCGCTCCAGCTAGCATCGCGGTCCGCCCGGGCGGTGCCCCGGCGGCCGCGGGCGGTCAGGACTCGGCCTGCGCCAGCCAGGAACGCTGGGTGGCCAGCGCCGCCTCGGTCTCGGCGATCTCCTTCGTCCGGCCGGCGGCCTGGGCACGGGCGAGCTTCTGCTCCAGTTTCGCCACGGACTCCCGCAGCCGGGTGACGAACGGCGAGGACGCGACCGACTGCTGCTCCCACCGCTCGTCCGCGGCATCGCGCAGCTTGTCGCCGATGGCCGCCATCTGGCGCTCCAGGGAGGCGGCCGACTCCCGGGGCACCCGGCCGATCGCGTCCCACCGGTCCTGGATCTCCCGCAGGCGGCGGGTGGAGCGCTCCGTGTCGGCCGGGTCGAGCTCGGTCGCCTCGGCCAGCAACTGTTCCTTCTTGACCTGGTTCTCCCGCATCTCGGCGTCGCGTTCCGCGTTGGCCGCGTTGCGTCGGGCGAAGAAGGCGTCCTGGACCTGGCGGAATTCGTCCCACAGCGCGTCGTCGACGTCCTTCGCGGCGCGGCCGGCGGACTTCCACTCGGTGAGCAGGCCTCGGTACCGGGTCGTCGTGCCGGCCCAGTCGCTCGAGTCAGCCAGCGTCCGCGCCTGCGCGATGATTGCCTCCTTGCGCTCCCGGGAGCGCGTGCGCTGGGTGTCCAGCGCGGCGAAGTGCGCGGTGCGACGGCGGGTGAACTCCTCCCGGGCGGCGGTGATCCGCCGCCATAGCGCGGAGTCGGTGCGCTTGTCCAACGATCCGACCGCGCGGAACTCCTCGGCGATGGCCCTGAACCGATCGCCGGCGGTCTTCCAGTCGGAGCTGCGACCGAGCCCCTCCGCCTCGACGACCAGCTCCTCCTTGGCGGCGGCGAGCCGGACGTTGCGCTCGGCCCGCTCGGCGGTGAGCACGGCGCGCCGCTCCTCGGTCGCGCGCATCACCGCGTCCAACCGGGACCGCACCGCGGCCAGGTCGCCGACGACCGCGGCCGCGTCGAGGGAGTCGAGCAGCCGGCGGGCGCTCGCGGCGATGCCGGCCGGATCGGCCGCGCTGAGCGTCAGCCGCTTCTCCAGCAGGCCGACCTCGGCGCTCAGATCGGCGTAGCGGCGCTGGAAGTGAGCCAGACCCTCGCTCGGACTGCCGGCGCGCCACGATCCAACGGCACGCTCACCGTCCGCCGTGCGCACGAAGACCGTGCCGTCATCAGCGACGCGCCCCCAGGCGGCGGACTGGTCGGATTCGCTGCGGTCACTCATCGTGTTCCCGGAGATCGGCTGACGTTTTCCGTCATTGTTGCAGGCATTGGCCGCGGAGGTACGGCCGCCACGGATCCGGTCGGTACGAAGCAGCGCTGACATGATCGCGCTGGGCCGCCGCCACCCGCGGCCCGCGGTTGACAGGCCGGCGACGGACCGGCCCGGGACGACGTTGCCGCGGCCGGGTCGCCGCTGGCCCGGGCCCCGGAATGTGCCTGGCGGAATCATTTGTTCGTTGGGGACCACGCACCCGGTCCCTGCGTTCCCGGACAGTGGGGCCAAGATGCGTAACCGTGACGAGTGGGACGAGTGGGAGTTGGGAGGGCTGGCGAGCCGGGGCGTTGTTGTTGCCGGCGTTCGTGGGGCGCGGTGTCTTCGTCGTAGGCCCCGTGCCGGTCTCCGTCTTTGCCATCGCCCAGCGCCCTTTGCCTTCGCCCAGCGCCCTTTGCCTTCGCCCAGCGCCGCGTCGCCGTCGGGATCGGCGGCATCGACGCGGGCGCCTGAGAGGAGTCCCGCCTGATGCGCAAGCGCCGAGCTCTGCCGATGGCCGTCGCCCTCGGCATGATCCTCCTCGCCTCCTGTAGCGGAGGCGGGTCGGGCCATCCCGCCGGGGACCTTCGCCCGACCGCGCGGCCCGCGACCGCGGGTGTCGACGACGTCGCCGGCGCTACGGCGTCCCCCGCGTGCGCGGCCCAGGTCAGGCAGTTGCGTGTGGCGGCGGTCAGCACGCTCGACGGCGTCATGAAGGCCGCCAAGGCGGACCTGGAGAAGGCGCACCCCGGCCTCACCGTCGACATCACGCAGACCGCTCCGGACTACACCACGCTCGTCCAGCGGATCAGCGCCGACCGCTTGACGGGTCGGTCCGTCGATGTCGCCGTCGCCGGCTTCGACCAGCTTCCGGCGTACGCGAACCAGCTCGGCGCGCAGCAGTTGTCTCCCCGGCTGCTGCGGGCCTCCTACGACCAGCGGCTGCTCGGTCTCGGCACGGTCGGCGGCCGGCTGGTCGGCATTCCGCAGCAGGTCGCGTCCCTGGCGCTCGTCTACAACCTCGACGTCCTGCAGCGGGCGGGGGTCGACCCGGCCACCCTGACCACGACGGACGGCGTGATCGCCGCGGCGGACAAGATCAGGGCATCCGGGCAGAACGTCCAGCCGATCGACCTGCCGACCGGACAGCTGTTCGGCCAGTGGATCCTCAACACGCTCGCCAGCTCCCAGGGCACCCCGATCCAGGACGCGGCCGGCCGGCCGGCGCTGACCACCCCCGCCGCACGGGCCGCCGCCGCCTTCCTCGCGAAGGTCGGCACCTACGGTCCGCAGTCCGACAACCCGGCGCAGCAGGGGCTGCTGCGCTTCGGCGTCCGCCGCCAGACCGCGATGACCGTGGTGAGCGTGGCCTCGCTGGCCGGCAGCCTGACGTTCATCGCCGGGCAGGGCGCGAAGGGCTTCCGGGCCGGCGCCGTCCCGTTCCCGACCCTGCCCGGCGGCAGCCAGCACCCGGTCGCCGTCGGCAACGCTTTGACAGTCCTCGCGACCGACCGCTGCCAACGGGAGATGGCCACCGAGCTGATCGTCTCGCTGTTGTCGCCGGACGTCGTCGCGGCCAGCACCGAGGCGTCCAGCTACCTCCCGGTGGACACCGAGGCGATCAATCGACTGGGTTCGTTCTATGACATGTATCCACAGCTCAAGCCGTTCCTCGCGCTGTCCGGCTCGCTGGTGAAGGCGCCAGCGTGGGGTGGCGCCCGCGGCGGTGAGGTGGCCAGTGCGCTGACCGGCCAGGTGGTGCGCATCGTCCGAGGCGAGGACCCGGACCGGACCCTGACCGCAGCCCAGGCCCAGGCCGCGGAGCTGACGCGGTGAGCCCTGCCGTCGGGGCCCGTCCGGGCCGATCGCCGCAGGGCGACCCTCGCCTTCTTCGGTGAGACGGAGCGTGCGGCTCCATCAGCTGACCCCGCTGCCGCAGCGAGGTAAAAGAGATATTTATTCAATGTGCTAAGAAAATAAGAGAAGGTACTTCGGGTAGGTAGTTCTCGGGCCCTGGCGCGGCGTTCATGTGATTGACCGACCATGCGCCGCCGTGGTGTGCTTTGCTGTGCGTCAAATACACGTCAACCTCGTCGGCCCGGCCGAGGGGAACTAGTTCGAGTTGGTGTGGCATGTTTAGCGCCAGAAATACGGTTTGGGAGAAATGGCACGCCTGTAAGGGTCGATGGCGGGCTGGGCGGAACGCTGCTGGTCTCGACTGGTCGAATGGTGCATATCGGTCGAGTGTCGGGCAATCGCTCACGATATCGCCACGCCATGCGTGCAATCGCCGCCTCCAGTGGTCCGGGCGTGACCTCTGTGCACGCATCGCACCGGAGTCATCACTAGGGACACCAAGATGTCGCGACATAGCGTTAGTGGGCGCTCACGGAATTGGCCCAGCAGATCCGACTCGAGGAGATCGTCGATGCTGACGGATAACGCGCACGCCTGCACACATCCGCTCGCATTCGTCCGCGCGCAGCGTGGTTGGTCCTATCAGCGCCTCGCCCGGGTGGTTGCCCGCCGTGCCCGTGATCTCGGTGTGGCGAACATGGCCGCAGAACGCCAGAAAGTATGGCGTTGGGAGCACCGGGGTGTTGTTCCCGACCGCGTTTCCCAGCTCGCGTTGGCGGCCGAACTGGGCGTGCCCAACGACCGGCTCGAGTCCCATCCGTGGCCGGCCTGGCTGCCGACCGGGGACGCCGTGCGCACCGAATACCCCTGGACGTCGGTCGGCAGCGTCACCTCGCTCATGGACGTCGTCGAGGACGCGCTGTCCGACCGGCGCGGATTCCTGACCATCACGGGGATCGGGGTGGCCGACCTCGCCACCCAGTGGCTGGGGCTCGAACCGGCGCATCTGGCCGCGGCCCTCGCCGGCGGCCAGGTCGACGACCAGATCGTCAATCGCATCGAGCACAACATCCCGGGCCTGCGGGTGATGGACGAGCGGCTCGGTGGCGAGAGTGTGCGCCGGCTCGTCGACGCCGAACTCGGGGTGGTGGCGGATCTGCTGGTTCGTGGCTCCTACACCGAGCAGGTCGGCCGTCACCTGCACCTGGTGGCGGCGGAACTTGCCCGCTTCGCCGGCTGGGTGTCGTTCGACGCCGGCTTCCACACGGCGGCTCAGCGGTACTGGGTCACCGCCCTGCACTCCGCGCACACCGGCGGCGACCGCATGCTCGGGGCGAACGTCCTGAAGAACATGTCCCTGCAGTGCGTCGACTTCGCCCGGCCGCGGGAGGCCGTCGACCTCGCCGAGGCTGCTGTGGCCAGCATCGGCGACGTGTCCGGGCGGGTCGCCGCGATGCTGCACATGCGCCGGGCCCGAGCCCTCGCCGCGACCGGGGAGGCCAGCGCCTGCGTTGAGGCCCTGGGCCGGTCGGAGGAGGCGATGGACCAGGCCGGTCCCGAGGACCCGGCCTGGTCCGACTACTTCGATCTGGGGGAGTACCAGGCGCAGATCGGTAGCTGCTACATCGACCTCGGTCACCTGACCCAGGCCGACCGCTGGCTGGAGCGCTCGCTGACGGTCCTGCCGACCTCACGGGCCCGGGACCGGGCGACCTACCTGCTGCGCCGCGCCGCCCTGCAGATCGATCTGGGCAACGTCGACCACGGCTGCGAGCTGACCCGGGAGGCGATGCCGATGCTGGAGGCGACCAGATCCAAGCGCAACGCGCGGCGCGCCGACGAGCTGCGCCGCCGGCTTCGGCGGCACAGCTCCGACCCCGACGCCCGCGACCTCGATCAGGTGCTGGCCAGGACCGCCTGACCATGCGGCCGCATGATGACCTGCCAGCGCCGGTGCCCGGCCAGGGACGTCCGGTCAGGAGGGGCGCAGGACACGTCCCGCCGGACGCGTCGGCGCCGCGGCTGATCCGGGCTCGTCCGGGTCGATCGCCGCGGCGACGGGGGCGCCGTCCGAGTCGGTGACGATGAGGACGGCATCCGCGGCGACGGACCGCTTGACGACCGCCAGGGCGATCGGGCCGAGCTCCGCGTGCATTTCGGACGAGCCCACGAAACCAACCTCCCGCCCACCGGCCGTGACAGGCGAGCGCGGGGCCGCGACCGTGCCATCGAGGTGGAGCAGGACGAGGCGGCGCGGCGGGCGGCCCAGGTTGTGCACGCGGGCGACGGTCTCCTGGCCGCGGTAGCAGCCCTTGTCGAGGTGCACCGCGCTGGCCAGCCAGTGGACCTCGTGCGGGATGGTGCGGTGGTCGGTCTCCCAGCCGAGCCGGGGCCGTCGGTCGGCGATGCGGGCGGCCTCGAAGGCGGACAACCCGGCCAGGGCCGCCCCGGCGGCGCGCAGCCGCTCGACGGTGGCGGCCAGCTCCGCCCTGGGAGTCAGCAGGTCGATGCCGTAGGGCATCCGGCGCACGAGTGTGCCGTCGGCGGCGCGGCCACTTGGGTAGGGGCCGATGATCGGCGCGCCCGCGGCATCCGGGGCCGATGGCGCGGGGGGCGTGAGGTCGAGGCCGGCCGGTGGTGCGGCCGAGGCCGGGTCGGTGGGGCTGGTCAGGGCTGCGGTCACGACCTGCGCGGCCTGTGGACCGACGACGCTGAGGACGGCGATGTCCGCGGTGACGTCAATCGGCTCCACCCGGAGCAGGAATCGCATCATCTCCAGGTAGCGCAGCAGGTCGGGGCCGGTGCCGCCCTCGACGTCGAGCCAGGTGGCCGAGCCGTCGTCGGCGACGGTGAGGTGATGCTCGACGTGCCCGTGCGGGGAGAGCACCAGCGCCTCGGTGCCCCGCATCGGGGCGAGCTCGGACAGGTGCTGCGAGGTGATGCTGTGCAGCCAGGACAGCCGGTCGGGACCGGTGATGCGCACCACGTCCCGGTGTGACCGGTCGATGACAGCGGCACCGGTGAGCAGGGCGCGTTGCTCGCGGAGCGGATCGCCGTAGTGCGCGGCGACCGCGGCGTCCACGCCGGTCGCGGCCACCGCGCCGGGCAGCCGGAGCAGCGGGGAGAGCCGGACGGACGGCTCGGCGGGCGTGGACGTGGGGGGCCCGGCGGTCATGGACCGAGTCTAGGTCTCCGTTCGGGCCGACGGCCGGTCCTGGCCCAGGGGCCTCCGGACGAATCACCAGACAGGGTCAGCTCCAGCTGACCGTCGTTTTCGGATGGCCGCCGTCGTGCCGCGGTCACATCGGGTACCGGCCGAGCGCCTCCCCGGCCATGCTCCGGCCGTAGCGCTCGGCTCCAGGTGAATAGACCGGACAGTCGCGCGACGAGGTATGGGCGACCGGGCACAGGTGGACCCCGTCCGGATTCCTGACCGTGACCAGGCCCCGTGAATCGCAGCTTTCGGACCGCCGGCAGGACATCGTCGAAGTCCATCGACCGCTGTCGGTCAACGCCCGGCCCGCGGGAAGAACATGAACATGTGATTGGCCTGCCGCCAGTCTGGTCCAGAGCTGGGTCAGCGCCGTTCTGCCCTGTCCGTCGACCGGCTCCTCCCGGCGGGTGGGTGATTCCACGAGGTCCACCGTGACGCCGGCACCGGAAAAGAGACTGATCGCGTGTGCCGCGTCCTTCTCGTAGGCAGCGAGCGGCTCGCGGTCGTGCATACAGGGCGTCATCGAGTTTCCGGAGAAGGACAGCACCGCGATCGTGGGCGCCCAGTCCTTCAGCTGGCGTTCCATTTCATCGAACCAGTCGCAGATCGCCGTGCCCCCGAGAGTCCGGGTGAGAACGGTGGCCCGATCTTCCTGGGCAGCCAGCGCGAAGGGCACCCGGGATTCGTCGGCAAGGGAGTCACCCCAGAGCACGACACGGCTGCCGGCCCGCGGAACGGACGCCACCAGACTTCCCAGCAGCATGGCCAGAACCAGCGCAGGAATACCGATCGACCAGGTCGGCGGGCGCGACGGCCCGGAGATCCGCCGACTGGGCCGAGACAGCTCAGGCCCGGCGCGATCTGCCGGAGTCGGATCCGTACACCTTCGATCTTGAGCTGGCAGGCCACGGCAGCCCGAAACAAGTGGAATCGAAGGGGCGGCGACTGAAAGAAGGCTGGAGGGTGCCGACCGCGGCCGCCACGGATTCGGATGCCCGCCGCCGGCCGGCTCGCTCCCCGGCGATAGGGCCGCTGAATACCGGCGGCAAGGCTGCGTCGGGGCCACGGGGCCGAGCTGGTCAGTCCCAGGCCGTACCGCCCGCGACCTCGAAAAGAGCATTGATGTCATCGCTGTACGGACTGGCACGGTCAGTACACGCACCCGGGCGGGGCCGACGCTGTGTCGGACCTCGGCGGGACGGATTTCGGGTCGGCCGTCGGTTCGGAACCGACGGCAGCCGCAGGTTCCGTCGATGCCGTGGCAGGTGATGCCGGGGCAGGTGATGGTGCGGGAGCCTCCGTCAATCCATTGAAACTCGATCCGACGATCACCTGTATACCCTCGACCGAGGACGCCGCCGCGAGCCTTGATCCCGGCACCATGGACTGCAGCCTGCTGGCCGCATTCTGCTGCCCCGTCCCGTAGAGGATGCGGGTCGTGACGTAGTTTCTGGTGCTGGCGATGCCGGCATTCGTCGCGGCGAAGCCGCGAGTCGTCAGTTCGTCGACGGCTCTCGCTGCCAGCCCCGGGACGGTGCTGCCGTTGAGGACGGTGACGGCAGTGGGCGCAGCGGAGCCGGTGGTGCTCGTCGTCTGGACAGCGCCGGAGCTGCCGCCCAGCGGGCGGACGATGTTCTCCAGATCCTGCGGATCGTAGAACTGCACGGCGGCGTTGATGCCGCCGATCAGCACCTCACCCTGATCGTTGATGGCGCCCTCGGTCTGGGTGGGAGGATGGGTCGGCAGAGTCTCGGTAGCGAGGGCCCCACTGGAGATCCCTCGAAGCCGGCCAGCCAGCTTTCGTAGATCGGCGATGTCCGTCCTGTCGTCCAGGGTGAGGGCCGAGGCCACCGTGGAGAGCAGGCTCTCCATCTTGACTGGACTGATCAGTACCCCGTCTTGCGTGATCTTGCGGAGTACGGCGCCGATGAAGTACTGCTGTCGCTTGATTCGGTCAAGATCGTAATTGGGTAGTCCGTACCGCTGTCGAACGAAGGCGAGCGCCTGGTCGCCCCGGATCGCAATCGTGCCGGGGCCGCCGACGAACCCACTCATCGGGTCGTGGGTGTTGGTGCTGATTCGCCCGTGCAACAGGATCTGATAGTCCGACGGCAGGAGGCAGACCTCCACGCCACCGATCGCGTCGGTAATGTCTTTGAATCCCGCGAGATCCACGGAGACGTAGTGGTCGATCGGCAGACCCGTGAGCTTTTCGACCGTGCGGACCAGGAGCGATGGCCCACCTTCGGCGATGGCGGCGTTGAACTTGTCCTTTCGCGTACGGTGCGCGGTTCCTTTGGCGTCCGTGTAGCTCGGTATGGCTACGTAGGTGTCCCGAGGGATGGACAGCAGCGTGACTTTGTTGTCCTTGTCGATGTGCACGATGATTGTTGTGTCGGACCGCTGGCCGTCGACCTGGCCGTAGGCCCCACCAGTGCCCGCGCGACTGTCGGTGCCGACCAGGAGATAATTCGTCGCGCCGCCCTTCGCTTCGGGTCGGTCGCTGCCAAGGTCCAGGGAAACCTGGTGGATCTTTCCGTTGAAGTAGCTGTACAGTACCCAGCCGCCGCAACTGACAATGAGTATGGTGGCGGAAACCAGGATCAGGAAAGCGCGAAGCAGCCTGGAGGCGGCGGAGACCGGCGGGGTTCCGGTGCGGAGGTCGAACGGTAGCCGGGGAGGCCGGCCGGAATCGATCGTGCCGGCCGACACCTGTCCCTTCATCCGCGTCTGACCTCCTCCGCCGGCCGTCGCGACGGCCGGACGTCCGCCGGTTTGCGGAATGCAGAACCGCCATCGCTACGAATAGGTCGGACAGGCGGTCGACGGTGCATGGGCCACCGGGTCCAGAGCGACTCCGTCGGTCAGCGCCCTACTCGTGGGGGAAGAGTCCTTCGGCAGTGGATCGCGTCGTTGTCATCGGGCCAAAATAACTGCGTACAGAATATCCGCGCACCGAGTGCGATCGCAACACCTGTGGATGATGGCGCCATTCGTGGCGGCTCAGCTGACTCGAGGGTCGCCGGAGGCGGAAATCAATCACGTTCGGTGATGAGCCCTGATGGGCCGGTGTATTCGGCTGTCGCGGCCGGAACACCAGCTCCGCCGAGCCGTAGTGCTGATGTTGACATGGGAGAGCTGTGGGCTGACCCGGTTCCATGTGCTGGGGGAAGGAGCGTGCGGAGCTGGCGGGCCTTCGTGACGGTCGGCTCTCGGGTGCCGCGGGCCCGTTGCCTGCGCGGGAAGGTCGCTGGTCGGCGCGTCCGAAGGAGTGATCTGCCGCCGCGGGTCGGGGCTGGCGCGCGCGGCCACGCTGGTGTCGCTGTTGCCGATGATCGCCGCGTCGCCGGCCCTGCCCGCGGTGAGCGGCCCGCGGATCGCGGAGGCCAATCAAACCGGGGGCGCCGTAGCTCTCCGCGCGATCTCTGAGTGGACAAATTTTGTCTTTTATGGGGATTCTGGATGTTTGCGCGCCTCGCGGGCCCTGCAAGGTTACTCACAGCGAGTTTCGTGGCGGGTGCCGGCTCGAGGGCCGGCGCCGGGGCTTCCCCGCCGCCTCGTTCTGTTCCCAGCGCGGGTGTTGCGAGCGTCCCATCGACAGGCCGGAAAAAGGCGTTGCGGGGTGGCGGCCAGGCCGCGTAGCGTCCTCGGTACACGAGAGAGGAGGTGGTCCAAACTTTGTATGCTCATAGGACTCGTGAGGTGACTGTCAGCTAGCCGGTCTCGTGGTCCTCACCTCTAGCCGGGTGGCCCCACGGGCTCCGGCACCGGCGAGTACCAGGCAGATCACCCGACCCCCGGGCGCCGTCGCAAGTCCCGACGGCCCGCTCCCGCCCTTGGCGGTGGCGGAGCGCCCGGGGGTCGCTGCTATTGCGGGCCCAGCTTCCTCACGCCCGGCCTTCGGCGGTGCGTGGCGACTCTCCCGGCCGCCCGACGGGCCCCTTCGGTGGGCGCCGGCAACGGCCGTTACCGGCCGCGACCGGCGGTGATCCGACCGGCGCGTGGCAGGAGGCGGCAATGCTGGCCGAAGTCCCCGGCGAACGGGCAGGATCTCGGGTATGCCGACCCTCGTCCTGCTCCGCCACGGTGAGAGCAACTGGAACCGCGAGAACCTGTTCACCGGCTGGGTGGACGTCGACCTGTCCGAGAAGGGCCTGAAGGAGGCCAGCCGCGGCGGGGAACTGCTGCTGGCGGCGGGCGTCCTGCCGGACGTGGTGCACACGTCCGTGCTGACCAGGGCGATTCGCACCGCCTGGCTGGCGTTGGACGCCGCCGGCCGGACCTGGGTGCCGGTCCGCCGCAGCTGGCGGCTCAACGAGCGGCACTACGGTGGCCTGCAGGGCCTGAACAAGGCGGAGACGCTGGAGAAGTTTGGCGACGAGCAGTTCCAGCTCTGGCGCCGGTCCTACGACACCCCGCCCCCGGAGATCGGCCCGGAGCAGGTCAGCGGGGTGGACGAGCGCTACGCCGAGCTCGCCCCCGACCTGATCCCGCGCACCGAGTGCCTCGCCGACGTGGTGGCCCGGATGCTGCCCTACTGGTACGACGCGATCGTGCCGGACCTGCGGGCCGGGCGGACCGTCCTGGTCACCGCGCACGGCAACTCGTTGCGGGCCCTGGTCAAGCACCTCGACCGGATCAGCGACCGGGACATCGCCGGGCTGAACATCCCCACCGGCATCCCGCTGCGCTACGAACTGGATGACAACCTCGAGGTCGTCAGCTCGGGATATCTCGACCCCGACGCCGCCGCGAGCGCGGCGGCCGCGGTCGCCGCGCAGGGCGCGAGGAAGTAGCGCCGGTTCGTCGTTTCCCCAGGCCCGCCGCCGGCTCGCGGGCCTGGGTAGGAACGGTGCCCCTCAGGCGCGCCGCTCGATCTCGCCGGTGACGAGGTAGATCACCCGGCGGGCGACGGACACGGCGTGGTCGGCGTAACGCTCGTAGTAGCGGCCGCAGAGGGTGATGTCGATCGCCGCCTCCATGCCGTGCGTCCAGGGCTTCTCGATCAGCACGTGGAACAGCGTGCGGTGCAGGGTGTCCATCGTGTCGTCGTCGGCCTCGAGCTGCTTGGCGAGGTCGGTGTCGCGGCTGGCGATCACCGAACCGGCCTTCGCGACGATGCGCTGGGCGACCTGGCCCATCTCCAGCATGGTGGAGCGCAGCTCCGGCGGGATCGCGCGGCCTGGGTAGCGCCGGCGGGCCACCTTCGCGACGTGTAGCGCGAGGTCGCCCATCCGCTCCAGGTCGGCGACGATCCGCAGCGTGGTCACCATGATCCGCAGGTCGGTCGCGACCGGCGCCTGGCGGGCCATGACGTCGAACGCCCGTTCCTCGATCTCGTTGCGCAGCAGGTCGACGGTCTCGTCCCCGCTGATCACGTTCTCGGCGAGCTGCAGGTCCGCGTCGAGCAGCGCGGTCGTCGCCCGGGCCATGGCGGAGGCGACCAGGTTGGTCATCTCGATCAGCGACTGGTCGATGCTGTCGAGTTCGTCGGTGAAGGCGTCCCGCACGGACGGCTCCTTCTCTTCGAGGGGTTCATGGGCGGCGGTGAGATCGCCGGGCGAGGTCGGTGTGGCGCTATGGGTGGACCCAGATGATCACAGATGCGGCGGCAGTGGAACACGCCGAACCTTGACGATGATGCGGACCTCTCGCGGTTCGGTGAACATCGACGATAGGTCCGATGAACAACGAGCGACGATCGGCGATGAAGGCTTGCAGAGCGATGCCCGGATGGCATGGCGGCACCTAGCATGCGGCGGGTGGGTGACAGGTCGGTGGATGCCGTGACAACCCGTGCACTCGGTGTGGAGTCGCCCGTCCGTGCCGATCGGCTTGACGATTGGATGGACCATGACGCTGGTACCCGGCAGACCAACTCCCTATACCGGCCCTGGCGCCGCGGTGGAGGAGAGCAGCACGGTCCTGCCCGCGAAGCTGATCCGGCGGGTGATCTCCGGCCTCCCGACGGGTCTCGTTGTGGTCGACTCCGTTGACCGGGTCGTCCTCGTCAACACGGTCGCCCGCCGGATGGGTGTGGTCCATCATGACGAGATCGCGGTTGCGGAGCTGGCCGAACTGGTGCGGGCGACCCGCCTCGCCGGCAGTGACCGGGAACGCCAGATCGACCTGCCGCCGGTTCCTGAGCCACCGCTGACCCGTCCCCGGCCCGACCAGGAGGCGCTGGCCGTGCGCACCCGCGCCCGGGTGCTGGACTCCACCGGTCATGTCGCGGTCATCCTGGATGACATCACCGAGTCGCGTCGGGTCGAGGCGGTCCGCCGCGACTTCGTCGCCAACGTGAGCCACGAGCTCAAGACGCCGGTCGGTGCCCTGCACGTGCTCGCCGAGGCGGTCGCCGCGGCCAGCGAGGACCCGGTGGCGGTGCGTCGGTTCGCCGCCCGGATGACCCACGAGTCCGAACGGCTCGCCCGCCTCGTGCAGGAGATCATCGACCTGTCCCGGTTGCAGGGCGCCGAGCCGCTGCCCGACCTGCGCCCGCTGCGGACCGGCGACCTGCTCGCCGAGGCCGTCGATCGGGCCCGGTTCGCCGCGCAGGCGCAGTCGATCTCCGTCGCGGTGATCGGCGACGGTGAGCTGCAGGTCCTCGGCGATGAGAGCCAGCTCGTCACGGCGGTGGCGAACCTGCTGGAGAACGCGATCAGCTACTCGCCGCACGGCACCCGGGTGGTGCTCGGCGTGCGGCGCACCGGGACGACGGTGGAGATCTCCGTCGCGGACGAAGGCATCGGCATCGCCGAGAAGGATCTCGAACGCGTCTTCGAGCGGTTCTACCGGGCGGACCCGGCGCGGTCGCGGGCCACCGGCGGAACCGGGTTGGGACTGGCGATCGTCAAGCACATCGCCACCAACCACGGCGGCGCCGTCACCGTCTGGAGCGCCGAGGGCTCGGGTTCGACGTTCACAATGCGGCTGCCGGTGTTCACCAGAACCAGGCCGACGGGTGACGATGCCGGCGGTGTCGGGGGCGGCGGTGATGGGGGGCCAGGCGGGGTTTCGACCGCGAGTCCTGGCACCGCCGAGTTCAGGGCGGACGGGGCGACCCGCTCCGGCCGGAACAGGGAGCGGCCCGGTCCCACCGGTCCGTCCGATGCCAGAGGGGGAACGAACCGGTGACCCGGCTGCTCGTGGTTGAAGATGAGGAATCGTTTTCCGACGCGTTGTCGTTCATGCTGGAACGCGAGGGCTTCGAGGTGGGGGTCGTCGCCGACGGCCCCAGCGCGCTCGCCGAGTTCGACCGCCGCGGCGCCGACCTCGTCCTGCTCGACCTGATGCTGCCCGGCCTGTCCGGCACGGAGGTGTGCCGCACCCTGCGCACCCGCTCGAGCGTGCCGATCATCATGCTGACGGCGCGGGACAGTGAGATCGACAAGGTGCTCGGCCTGGAACTCGGCGCGGACGACTACGTCACCAAGCCGTTCTCCGCCCGCGAGCTGGTGGCCCGCATCCGGGCGGTGCTGCGGCGCCGGTCGGAGACGGAGGAGGTCGCCGAGGCGACCCTCGAGGCCGGCCCGGTCCGGATGGACGTGGAGCGCCACGTCGTCACGGTCGGCGGGAGCGCGGTGACGCTGCCGCTCAAGGAGTTCGAGCTGCTCGAGATGTTCCTGCGCAACGCCGGCCGGGTACTCACGCGGGGCCAGTTGATCGACCGGGTGTGGGGTTCGGACTACGTGGGAGACACGAAGACCCTGGACGTACATGTCAAGAGGCTTCGGACGAAGATTGAGCGCGAGCCCGGGAATCCGAGGCACCTGGTGACGGTGCGGGGACTGGGGTACAAGTTCGAGCCGTGATCTGACAGGTCCGGCTGGAGGGGGCGGTGTTCAGGTGCTCGGTGGCGTGCGCCCGGCGGGATGGTTCCCGCTCGGGACTCACCGCGCGACCTCACAGTCGGGGGGGACCCCGGTGGGGGAACCGGCGACGCGGGAGGCCGTCGACGTCGGTCCGCTGCCGGCCGGGCAGCATCCCGGTCCAATGCGCCTCGGCGTGATCGACATCGGGTCGAACACGGTGCACCTGCTGGTCGTCGATGCGCACCGGGGCGGTCAGCCGCAGCCGGCGGCGAGCGTGCGGGTGCCGTTGCGGCTGGTGGAGCTACTCGAGGCCGACGGTTCGCTCGGTCCCGAGGGCGAGCAGGCGCTCACCACCTGCGTGCTCGATATGCGCCAGCAGGCGGACGCGCTCGGGGTGCACGATCTCGCGGCCTTCGCCACGTCGGCGCTTCGCGACGCGAGCAACGGCGAGGAGGTGCTGGCCCGGGTCAAGGGCGCGACCGGCGTCGCCGTCGGCACGCTGTCCGGGGAGGAGGAGGCTCGCCTCACCTTCCTCGCGGTGCGCCGCTGGTTCGGCTGGAGTGCCGGTCGGCTGCTGGCCCTCGACATCGGCGGTGGCTCGCTGGAGATCGGCGCCGGTCTGCACGAGGATCCCGAGGTGGTCGCGTCGCTGCCGCTGGGCGCGAGCCGGCTCACCCGGGACTGGCTGACGGACGCCGACCCGCCGCGGCGCTCGGAGCTCACCGAGTTGCGGCGTTACGTCCGCGCGCAGATCGCGCCGGTGGTCGGGACGATCTACCATCTCGGCGAGCCCACGCGAGCGGTGGCGACATCGAAGACGTTTCGCTCACTCGCCCGCATCGCGGGTGCCGAGCCGTACAGCCGAGGGCCGTTCACCCGCCGGGTGCTGCGCCGCGACGACCTCGCCGACGTGCTGGCCCGGCTGTCCCGGATGCCGGCGGCGGAACGGGTCACGCTGCCGGGCGTGTCGCCGTCCAGGGCGGGCCAGCTCCTCGCCGGGGCGGTGGTGGCAGCCGAGGCGCTGGACCTGTTCAGCGTCGAGGAAGCGGAGATCTGCCCGTGGGCGCTGCGGGAAGGCGTGATCCTGCGGCGACTGGACTGGCTGACGGCGACGTGAGCGAGGGTAACGCCCAAATGGGGCAAAAGTCGCAAAAGTACTTGCGACCGGGTCGTGTCGGGGTGATGATTATCGGATGTGGCCGTTGTCACGTGAGATGCGAGGCCGTGGGTCGACCTCCGGTGGACCTCGGCCCGGGCGATCCCGCCGAGATGGCCTAGCCTGGGTGAGGGAGCCGGCTGCCGGGCCGGGTCGCCCGGCCCGGTCCGCCTCGATCGGGATCATCAGCTTCATCGCCTCGACGATGCCGACCTGCTGGCCGGCGCGCAC
>NZ_JALKFU020001191.1 GCF_023242965.2 Frankia sp. AgKG'84/4 | reverse complement strand
CTGCTCGCCGAGTTCAACCTGGCGGACGCGGCCGTGCTCGACGCGGCCGCCGGCGTCGACGTCGACTACCTGGAACTGGCCGGCTCCGATGATCTGGGGCCGGTCACCGCCGGACCAGCGCTGCTGCTCGTCGCCGCCCGGGTGGGAACCACCCGTCTGATCGACAACCTCTCGCTCGTTCTGACCGCCGACTGTCCGGGAGTCTGATCGTGTTGCGCACCATGCTCACCGCCAAGATCCACCGGGCCACGGTGACCCAGGCCGACCTGAACTACGTGGGGTCGGTGACGATCGACGCCGACCTGCTCGACGCCGCGGGCCTGCTGCCCGGCGAGCAGGTGACGATCGTCGACATCAACAACGGCGCCCGCCTGGAGACGTACACGATCCCCGGCCCCGCGGGCAGCGGCGTGATCGGCATCAACGGCGCGGCGGCCCGTCTGGTCCACCCGGGCGACCTCGTCATCATCATCGCCTACGGGATCATGGAAGACGCCGAGGCGCGCACTTATGCCCCCCGGGTGCTGTTCGTCGACGCCGAGAACCGGATCATCGGCACCGGCAACGACCCGGCCGAGGCGCTGCCCGGCGACCCGGCGAGCCTGCGGGGCGACATCCCGGCGATGCCCATCAACGCGATCATGCCCGCCAACGTGACCATGCCCGCCAACGTGACCATGCCCGCCAACGGAACAGCCATGGCCCCCCGGTGACCGTGCTCCCCTGCCGGCTCGGCGCGCCCCGCCCGGGGTGGAGTCTCGCCGCGGACCTCGTGGTCATCGGCTCGGGGATCGCCGGCCTGACCGCCGTCCTACGGGCCCGCCGCGAGCTGCCCGCGGCCCGCGTCCTGCTGGTCACCAAGGCGAGCCTGGACGCCGGTTCCACCCGCTGGGCCCAGGGCGGCATCGCCGCGGCCCTGGCCGCGGAGGACTCGCCCACCGATCACCTGACGGACACCCTCATCGCCGGGGTCGGGCTCTGCGACGAGCAGGCCGCCCAGGTGCTGGTCGACGAGGGCCCGGCGCGGGTCCGGGAACTCGCCGAGCTCGGCGCGCGGTTCGACCTGGCCGCCGACGGCTCGTTCGCGTTGACCCGCGAGGGCGGCCACCTGCGCAACCGGATCATCCACGCCGGCGGCGACGCCACCGGGCTGGAGGTCGAACGCGCGCTGATCGCCGCGGTGCGCGCGGACCCCTCCATCGAGGTGATCGAGAACGCCCTCGTCCTCGACCTGCTGCTAGACGCCGACGGCTGCGCCGCCGGGGCGACCCTGCACGTGCTCGGCGAGGGCAGCCAGGACGGTGTCGGCGCGGTCACCGCGCCGGCGGTGGTGCTGGCGACCGGTGGGATGGGGCAGATCTTCGCGTTGACCACCAATCCCGGGGTGTCCACCGGCGACGGGGTCGCACTCGCTCTGCGCGCCGGCGCGGTCGTCGCCGACCTGGAGTTCGTCCAGTTCCACCCGACGGCGCTGTGGCTGCCGCCGGCGGACGCGACCGGACGCCTCGGCGACCAGCAGCCGCTGGTCAGCGAGGCGATGCGCGGCGAAGGGGCCGTCCTCGTCGACGCCGACGGCAACCGCGTCATGGCGGGGGCCCATCCGCTCGCCGACCTCGCCCCCCGCGACATCGTCACGAAGCAGATGTCGCGGGTGATGGCCGCGCGGGGAGTCGACCACCTCTTCCTCGACGCGCGGGGGATCGGCGCGGCGACCATCGAGCACCGGTTCCCGTCGATCACCGCCCGTTGCCGCTCGATCGGCGTGGATCCCGTGACCATGCCGATTCCGGTCGCGCCGGCCGCCCATTACGCCTCCGGCGGCGTGCGCACGGACCTGTGGGGGCGCACCACCGTCCCCGGCCTGTACGCCTGCGGCGAGGTGGCCTGCACGGGGGTGCACGGCGCCAACCGGCTCGCCTCGAACAGCCTGCTGGAGGGCCTGGTCTTCGCCGCCCGCATCGCCGAGCACATCGCCGGCGGCGCGACCCGGCGCGGCGACGCGGTACCGGCCGCGCCCATCGTCGGTCGGGGCAGCGGGCTGACCGACCCGGCCGAGCGCTCCGAGCTGGCCAGGGCAATGACCGACGGTGCCGGGGTGCTGCGCAGCGCCGACAGCCTGCGGGCGACCGCCAAGGTCCTCGCCGGCCTCGGTGATCTGCGGGTCAGCGGGGCGACGGTCACCGCCGGCCCGCCAGCCTGGGAGATGACGAACCTGCGCACCGTCGCCACGGCGCTGGTCGCCGCGGCGGCCGTACGCACGGAGACCCGCGGCTCGCACTGGCGGGAGGACTTCGGCGAGCGCGACGACGAGCACTGGCTCGGCCGCGTCCTCACCCGCCTCGGACCCGAGGGCGAGCTCGTCATCGACGTCGAGCCCATCCACGCCGCACCGATCGGAGCAGCGTCATGAGTGACCGGCTCTCGCCCGCCACCCGCAATGCCCTGGTCATCGCCGGTCTCGATCCCGAGAGCGTCGCCGCCGTGATCGTCCGGGCCCTCGCCGAGGACCTGCCCGGCTGGGGCCTGGCGGAGCCGGCGCCGGGCAGCGACGGCCCCGGCGCGGTCGACGCCACCTCGGCGGCGACCGTCGACGCCGGTCTCGTCGGCCATGGCGCCCTGGTCAGCCG
>NZ_JALKFU020001190.1 GCF_023242965.2 Frankia sp. AgKG'84/4 | reverse complement strand
ACCTCGACCACACCGACGGCATCACCCTGTTCCTGCGCGCCGCGGCCGACGCCGACCCCCGCTACACCGCCCTGTACACCGCTGCCGGGCGTCTACACCCCGACGTCGCCCGCATCGACACCGGCGCCCTACGCGCCGACGGCGCGGCGCTGCTCGCCGCCTGCGGCGCCGCCGGCCTCCCACACTGAGGCACCCGAGGCGCGGGCGTCCGGTACGCCGCGGTGCTTTCCCTGACGCCCGATCGATTGGAGAATTTCTTCTCGTGAGCATCCTCGATGACGCCCGCCCAGGCATGGACCCCGACGTTCGCCCGCAGGACGACCTGTTCGGCCACGTGAACGGCCGATGGCTCGCGGCGACGGAGATCCCGTCGGACCGTTCGAGCTGGGGTCCGTTCATGCAGCTGGCGGACACCGCCGAACAGCAGGTCCGGGACATCATCACCGACCTCGCCGCACAGGACCCGGCCGGCCAGAGCGAGGACGCTCGCAAGATCGGCGACCTCTACACGTCGTTCCTGGACACCGAGACGATCGCCGCGCTCGGGCTGAAGCCGGTCCGGTCGCTGCTGGACGCGGTGCGCGGGCTGGGTGACGCCGGCGAGCTCGCCGGGTTCCTCGGCGCGTTCGAGCGCACCGGCGGCCAGGGGCTGTTCGGCACCTACGTCGACACCGACGACCGCAACTCCGACCGCTACCTGTTCCACCTGGCCCAGGGCGGCCTCGGCCTGCCGGACGAGTCGTACTACCGCGACGAGCGCTACGCCGAGACCCGCGAGAAGTACCTCGCGTATCTCACCCGCGTCCTGGAACTCGGCGAACACGCCGATCCCGCCGCCGGCGCGGCGCGCATCCTCGCGCTGGAGACCGTGCTGGCGAAGGGCCACTGGGAGCGGGCCGAGACCCGTGACGTCCAGAAGACCTACAACCTGCTGACCGCGCGGGCGCTGCGCGAGCTGTGCCCGGCGTTCGACTGGGATGCCTACGTCGGCGCGCTCGGCGGGCAGCTCACCGGCCCGCACGCGACGCTCGCGGAGGTGTGCGTGCGCCAGCCGTCGTACCTCGCGCACCTCTCGACGGTGCTGACCACCACGGCAATCGAGTCGTGGCAGGACTGGCTGCTCAGCCGGGTGCTACGGGCGGCGTCGCCGTACCTGCCCGACCCGTTCGTCGAGACCGTCTTCGACTTCTACGGCCGCACCCTGAGCGGTACACCGGAGCTTCGCGCCCGGTGGAAGCGGGCCGTGGGCTTCGTCGAGGGCGCGATCGGCGAGGCCGTCGGCCGGGAGTACGTCTCGCGGCACTTCCCGCCGCAGGCCAAGGCGAAGATGGACGACCTGGTGGAAAACCTGCTCGCGGCCTACCGCGCGTCGATCTCCCGGCTGGACTGGATGACCGAGCAGACCAAGGACCGCGCCTACGAGAAGCTCGCGACATTCCGGCCCAAGATCGGCTACCCGGACGAGTTCCGGGACTACGCGGGGCTCCAGGTGCGGGCCGGGGACCTGATGGGCAACGTGCTGGCCGCCGCCGCGTTCGAGACCGACCGGCAGCTGAACAAGATCGGTTCGCCGGTGGACCGCGACGAGTGGTTCATGCTCCCGCAGACCGTCAACGCCTACTACAACCCCGGCACGAACGAGATCTGCTTTCCGGCCGCGATCCTGCAGCGGCCGTTCTTCAGCGCCGACGCCCACCCGGCGGAGAACTACGGCGGCATCGGCGCCGTCATCGGCCACGAGGTCGGCCACGGCTTCGACGACCAGGGCGCGCAGTACGACGGCGCCGGCAATCTCAACGACTGGTGGACCCCCGCCGACAAGGCCGCCTTCGAGGTGAAGTCGAAGACGCTGGTCGAGCAGTACAACGGCCTCTCGCCGCGCAACCTGCCGCAGGAGAAGGTCAACGGCGCGCTCACCGTCGGCGAGAACATCGGCGACCTCGGCGGGCTGACGATCGCCCACCACGCGTACGTGATCTCCCAGGGCGGCGACGCGGCGGTCGACGACCGGCGCCGGCTGTTCCTGAACTGGGGCTATGTGTGGCGCACGAAGCGCCGCCTGGAGCTGGAGCGCCAGTACCTCACCATCGACCCGCACAGCCCGCCGGAGCTGCGCGCCAACATCGTGCGCAACCTCGACGAGTTCCACGAGGCCTTCGGCACCGCGCCGGGCGACGGCCTGTGGTTGGAACCGGCCGAGCGCGTCCGCATCTGGTAGCCGCCGCCGCTGACCCCGTCGGCCGGGCCGGCGGGGTCAGCGGCGCAGCATCCCGGATTCCTGGATGGCGGAGGCGACAAGCTGGCCATCCGCCGTGTAGAACATGCCCCGCGAAAACCCGCGCGCGCCGCCCACGCTCGGGCTGTCCTGGACGAACAGCAGCCAGTTGTCCGCGCGAAACGGGCGGTGGAACCACATCGCGTGGTCCAGGGAGACGATGTCGAGCTGGCCGGGCAGCGCGTCGTAGGGCAGCGACGAGGTGCGGGCCAGGGTCAGATCGGACAAGTACGTCAACGCGCAGACGTGCAGCAGCGGGTCGTCGGGCAGCGGCTGGCCGACCCGCACCCACACGTTCAGCCGCGGCATCCCGTCGGCGGCTCCCGCGGCCGCCATGGCGGCGGCCGTCGCC
>NZ_JALKFU020001189.1 GCF_023242965.2 Frankia sp. AgKG'84/4 | reverse complement strand
GCGGCGCGTCCAGCCCGTCATCGAGCTGCGCGTCGACTTCACCCTCGACCGGGCCCAGCTCGCCGACGCCGACCGCGGCGCCGACGACATCGACCTCGACCCGCTGCAGGAGGCCGTCCGGCGCATCGCCGTCACCGAGAACTCGGTCGTCTTCCACGGCTACGCCGAGGCCGGTCTGGTTGGCATCACGGAGGCGACCTCGCACCCGGTGCTGACCCTGGAGGCCGGGACCGAGACCTACCCGCGCACCGTCGCCAAGGCTGTCGCCCTGCTGCGTCGCGCCGGTATCGCGGGACCGTACGCCCTGGCCCTCGAACCGGACGTCTACACCGCCGTGATCGAGACTGCCGAGCACGGCGGCTACCTGCTGCTCACGCACCTGCAGCACATCCTCGACGGCCCGGTCGTGCAGGCCCCCGGCGTCACCGGCGCGGTCGTGCTCAGCCTGCGCGGCGGCGACTTCGTGCTCGAGTCCGGCCAGGACCTCTCGATCGGGTACGCGTCGCACACGTCCGACACCATCGAGCTGTACCTGGAGGAGAGTTTCACCTTCCGCGTCGCCGAGCCGGACGCGGCGGTCGCCCTCGTCCCCGCCGGCCCCGCTGCCTAGCAGCCGACGTCACGACGTGCACGCCGGGGTCGGCCTACGAGAGCCGACCCCGGCTGGCCGGCCCGGCGGTGGCAGGCCGATCCGCGCCCGCCGACGGGCGATACGGCCGTCTTGCGCGTGACGCCCCCACGTGGCACCCTGTGTTTAGGGAAGCCTTAGCTAAACGTTCGGGCTGTGCTGGCCGGACGACTGGCAGGCGTCCCGGCGGGGTCGTCCATCTGCCGGCCAGCTCGTTCTCGCGGACGAGCTGACGGCCTCGGGCCTGGTGAGGTGCGGTGCTCGTCTGTTCCTGCTTCGCGGTGTCCGATCGCACGCTGCGCAAGGTCATCGGCGCCGGCGCCCACGATGTCGAGGAGATCGGCGACCACTGCGGAGCCGGCACCGGCTGCGGCGGCTGCGTCGAGGAGATCGAGGAACTCCTCGACGAGACCGTCCCGCACCGCGCCCAGCTCATCGCCTGATCGGCCCGTCCGCTGCCGGCCAGCTCTGACACGGGGCTGACCGCCAACTTCACTCGACTACTCTAAGTAGTGTTTCGAGCATGGTGGGTAGCGGTGAGTGGCGGGGGGTTGCGCGGCACGGCATCGCCGCGCCGCGGCGGTGGCGCTGGCTGGCCGCGATCGCGTGGGCGCTGATCATCGTGGGGATCGTGCGACCCCCGGCGGCCACGGCGACAGCCGGCCCCGCGGGGATGCGGCTGAAGGCGGCGGCGGCGGTCGGCGTCGGCTTGGCCGCGGATCCGCCGGTGCCCGGGCCGTGGGCGGTCGGCTACCGGACGGTGCGGATCGGCGATCCACGCCGTCCCGGCCGGGAGCTGGTCACGTCGCTCTGGTATCCGGCGGTCGGGTCGGGCCAGCAGGCCGGTGGGGCCGCCGGTGGAGCCTGTCCCGAGGTGGCCGGCGGTGACCGCGGCCGGGCGGGGCAGCCGGCCTTCTACCCGTTGATCGGGGAGGCGGGATTCGACTCGAATGTCGCGGTCACCGACGCGCCGCCCGCGCCCGGGCCGTTCCCCCTGGTCGTGTTCTCCCATGGCAGTGCCGGCAGCCGGGTGCAGGCGGCCTACCTGATGGAGGCACTGGCCAACGACGGTTACGTCGTCGCCGCGCCCGACCATCCCGGCGACACGATGCTCGACGTGGCGGCCGGGCACACCAAGGAGCAGCTCGCGATGGCGGCGGACCGGTCCCGGGACATCTCGGCGGTGATCGACGCGCTGACGGACGCCACGTGCTCCTCGGCGCCGTTGATCCGCCCCGACCAGATCGCCGTGGTCGGCTACTCCTATGGCGGACTCACCGCCATTCTGTCCAGCATCGGCCTGTCGCCGGCACCGGCGGACCCGCGCGTGCGGGTGTCGGTGGGCATCGCGGCGACGACCGCGCCCTTGCCGCGGGCGATGCTCGCCCAGATCCCGGTGCCCACCCTGCTGCTCGGAGGCGGCCGCGATCCGATTGTCACGCTGGGCGACAACGCCGACCGTGCCTTCACCGACCTCACGGCGTCGCATCCGCGCCTCGTCGTCGCCGTGGCCGACGCGACGCACAACACCTTCACCGAGATCTGCCGGCAGGCCGGTCTGCCGGGCACCGCCAGCGTTCCCGCCGGCCTGCGCCTGTGGATCGCCCTGACCGCGGCGACGACCTGCCATCCGCCGCTGCTCCCGCCCGCCCAGGCGCAGCTGGTCGCGGATCGCGCGGTCGTGTCGTTCCTCGACTGGCAGCTGCGGGCGGACACGGCCAGCGGGCTCTACCTGGCCGGTGCAGGCCCGGCAATCGGCCCCGGGGTGACGGTGCGCCTGCAGCCGTGACGCCCTCGACCCAGCGACGTTCGACTACTTTAAGTATTGTCTCAGCCGTGCTGGGTAGCGCTTCGTGGCGGCGGGTCACGCGTCACGGCATCGTCAGGTCGCGGCGATGGCGCTGGTGGATGACCGCCGTGCTTCCCCTGGTTGTCGTGGCGCTCGTGCGGCCCTCGGCGGGCACGGCGGCGGCGCGCCCCACGGGGACGGACGGGGCGATGCCG
>NZ_JALKFU020001188.1 GCF_023242965.2 Frankia sp. AgKG'84/4 | reverse complement strand
GGGCGATGCGGGCGGTGCGCGCCGACCTCGCCCGCCGGCCGGGAGGACGGGCCGTCGTGCTCGCCCACGCCTGGGTCACCGGCGGTGCGGCCAGCGACAGCGAGCGCGACATCTCCGTTGGCGGCGTGGGCAACGTGCCGGCCAGCCTGTTCGACGGTATCGCCTACACGGCGCTGGGCCACCTGCACCGCCCGCAGTCGATCACTCCCACGGTGCGCTACAGCGGCTCGCCGCTGGCCTTCTCCTTCTCCGAGGCGGCCGACTCCAAGCAGACCCTGCTCGCCGAGCTCGACCGCGACGGCCTGGTGGGCGTGCGCGGCATCCCGGTGCCCGCCGAGCGACGCCTGGCGGTGCTCCGCGGCACCCTCGCCGACCTGCTCACCTCGTCGGCGTACAGCCAGCACGAGGGCGATTTCGTCGCCGCCGTACTCACCGATCCGGTTCGCCCACTCGACGCGATGACGACGCTGCGCCGCCGGTTCCCGCACGCACTGCGCCTGTCCCACGAGCCGCCGCCGGGCACCGCGCAGACCCGCTCGTTCGGCGAGCGGACCCGGGGCCGCACCGACCTGGAGATCGCCACCGCGTTCGTCGGCCACGTCCGCGACGCGCCGTCGGGCCGCGAGCGCACACTGCTCGCCGACGCGCTCGAAGCGGCCCGGCTGGCCGAGGACGCGGCCTGATGCGCCCGCACCGGCTGACCCTGCAGGCGTTCGGCGCCTTCCCCGGACGGATCGACGTCGACTTCGACCAGCTCGGCGGCGGCGGGCTGCTCCTGCTGTGCGGGGAGACCGGCGGCGGCAAGACGACGCTGCTCGACGCGCTCGGATTCGCCCTGTTCGGGAAGGTCCCCGGCCTGCGGGGCAAGATCGACGGTGGCCCCGACCTGCGCTCGCATCACGCAGCGGCGGACGCGCCGCCGTCGGTGACCCTGGAGTTCACGGCCGGTTCGGACCGCTACCGGATCACCCGCTCCCCCGCCTGGGACCGGCTCGGGCGCGGCGGTGGATCAACCCGCGCGAACCCCACCGCGACCCTGCGCCGGCGCACCGGCGAGGCCGGTGCGCGCGAGGGAGCCGGCGGCTGGGAGACCCTCGCCAGCAGGCCGCAGGACGTCGGCCACGAGATCGGCGAGCTCCTCGGCATGTCCGACGAGCAGTTCTTCCAGGTCGTGATGCTGCCGCAGGGACGCTTCGCGGACTTCCTGCACGCCGGCCACGACGAGCGGGAGAAGCTGCTCAAGCGGCTGTTCCGGGTCAGCCGCTTCGAGTTCGCCGAGCAGTGGCTGCGCGACCGGGCAAAGATCAGCCGCGATGAACTCGCCGAGGCGACCGCCGTGCTCGACAGGGTGGCCGCGCGCATCGCCCAGGTCGCCGCCGTCCCGGCGCCAGAGGGCGGTGCGACCCGGCCCGCGTCACCCGAGTGGGCCGCCGACCTCGCCAGCGCCGCCGCGGCCGCTGCGCGGACGGCGGCCACAGCGCTCGACACGGCGCGGACGGACCTCGACGCGGCGGAGGAGACGCTGAGACGCACCGTCGATCGCGGACGCCGCATCCAACGGCGCCGGGACCTCGCGGCACGGCGCGACGAGCTGGACGCCGCCCGCTCGGTCACGGATCTCCTCGCGGGCCAGGCCGAGGCGGCCCGCCGTGCGGCGCTGGTGCTGCCCGCGCTCGCCGACCTGCGTGAACTCACCGACACCGCCCTGCGCGAGCGAGAGCTGGCCAGAGCCGCCCAGGTCCGCCTGGACAGCCATCCGGCCGGGCTGGTGCCGGCCGCCGCGCCAAGGTCCACGGATGGTCCGGACGGTGACGAAACATCGGTGGATGATCATGAGGCCGCCGAGGGCGCCGGGCCGACCGGCGAGGACGGCGACCGCGACGGCCCGGCCGAGATCCGGTGGCTCACCGCGGCGCTGGGTCGATCGCACCGCGAGAGCGGACGGTTGGAACGGCTCGCGGAACTTCTCGCCGACGCCGAACGGGAGGACGCCGACGCCCAGGCCCAGGACGACAGCGGGGCCGACCATCAGCGTGACGTCGTCGCACTCACGCACCGGCTGACCGTCGAGCTACCGGCCGCGCGCGCCGACGCCGACGCCCGAGTGGCCGCGGGACGCACGGCCGGCGCGGACCTGTCCCAACTCACCGAGCAGGCCCGCCGGGCGCGCGAACTGACCGGCGCCGCCGCCGAGCACGCCACCGCGCGGGCCGCGGCGGACACGGCGGACGAGCTCGCCCGCGGCGCCCGTGAGCACGCGGAGCGGCTTCGCCGCGACCGGTTCGACGCGATCACCGCGGAACTCGCGGCGTTGCTCGAGCAGGGCACGCCGTGCCCGGTGTGCGGGTCCCTCGACCATCCTGATCCCGCCGAAGTGCGGGCCCATCAGGTGAGCAAGGACGAGGAGCTCGCCGCGGGCCGGGAGGCCGAGCGGCTGCTGACCGAGGCCACCGCCCACCGCAGCCGCGCGGACCGCGCCCACGAACGGGTGCGCTCCGGGCACGCCGAGGTGGCCCGGCCGACCCAGGACGCCGACCGGTCCAGGTCCGACCTGCCCGTCACCGCGCCGGCGCTCGACGACCTGCTCGTAGCGACGCCCGGCGCGTTGACCCGGCTCGGCGAGTTCGCCGACGCC
>NZ_JALKFU020001187.1 GCF_023242965.2 Frankia sp. AgKG'84/4 | reverse complement strand
CTGCTGGCCGCCGCCGTGGCCGCCCAGCTGGTTGCCGCCGAAGCCCTGGCCGCCGAGCCCGAAGTGCCCCGCCGCGCCGGCGCCGGCAAGCGCGTTGTACGGCGGGAGCAGCTCGCACGGCTGCACGATGACATAGCCGTCGCCGCTGAACTGCATCTGCCAGCTCTCCCCGGTGTTGCCGCGCGGCTTCCACACCGACGACGACGTCACCGCGGCCTGCATGGACACCTGCAGGCTCGAGGACCAGCCGACGACGGCGTCCGCGTCGGCGAAGTAGTAGTTCTGGTGCGTCACCCGCATGACCAGCGGGGCGCCCGAGGTGCACACCACCACGCGGCCGGAGCCGCGCAGCTCGACCTGGTAGGAGCCGACGCCGGCGATACCGACCTGGGTGTCGACGCGGACCAGGTCCCAGTTCAGGTCGGAGTTGAACGCCAGCACGTTCTTGCCGTCGACGGTGAGCCCGTCGCCGCCGACGAGGTCGAGGATGTGCAGGTCCTGCGCCTGGTTGGCGAGGAAGACCGCGCCGGAGCCGGAGACCTGCATGAGGTTGAGGCCCTCGCCGCCGCTGAAGAAGCTGCGGAACTGGCTGCCCCAGCCCTCCCAGTGCCCGTCGAAGTTCACCCCGCCCTGGTACGCGACCATCGCGCCCTTGCGGGCGTAGAACTCGCGCATGCCGCGTCCGAGCGTCGCCCGCAGCATCTTGCCGTTCTGCAGGGAGAACGGCTCCTCCGAGGGCCGATCGGGGTTGTCGAGCAGGCTGCTGCGGATCCCGCCCGGGCCACCGGGACCACCCGGGCCACCGCCGGGACCGCCGGGCGGCGGATGGCCACCGCCCGGCGGGTAGCCGCCGGGAGCGGGCGGCGGGTAGCCACCGCCGGGCGGCGGACCACCGGGTGGCGGATAGCCTGGCCCCTGCGGCGGATAACCCTGGCCGGGAGGCGGATAACCCTGGCCCGGCGGATAGCCGCCCTGACCCGGCGGATACCCCTGACCCGGCGGCGGGTAGCCGCCCTGGCCGGACGGCGGGTAGCCGGAACCGCCGGGATGACCGCCGTAGCCGCCGCCCTGCGTCATGTGCACGTCCTTTCCGCCTCCCGCCAGCCGGCCGCATGCCGGTCGGCGGGTCTGATCCGCGCCGTCAGCCTCGCAGCGACATGTTCGGGCGTTCGTCCTCGCTCGGCTGCACCACGACGAAGCCCTGCCCGGAGAACCCGAGCTGGAAAGCCTCGCCGGAGCCGCGGCCGATCAGCCCACCGAGGCGCGCGGTGCGCCGCGGCTCGACCCGCAGCCCGTCGGTGTAGGCGACCAGGGCGTCGGTGTCGACGAAGGTCGGCGCCTCGCGGGTGTCGAGCACGATGGGGTTCCCCTTGGCCGTCAGCGCCACCCAGCCATGGCCGCGCAGCACCACGTTGAACATCCCCATCCCGGAGAGCATGCTGACGCCGCGCACCCGCTCGATGTTCCACTGCAGCTGCGCGTCGAAGGCGAGGATGTTCTTGCCATTCACGGACAGGCCCTCGCCGGCGAGCTGGGCGACGATGACCTCCTTGCCGTAGTCGGCGAGGTAGAGCAGGCCCTGGCCGGTCGCGGTCATCAGCGGCACGCCCTCGCCGGTCGCCCACGAGGACGCGATCCGGCCGAGCTGCGGCGGCTGCGGGTTGAAGTCGATCAGCCCCTCGTAGGCGATCATGGACCCGGTGCGGGCGAACAGGTCCTGCCCGGGGTTCATGACGACCTTGACGATCTTGGAGCCGTGCTTGCTCATCCGGTCCAGGACGGGCGTCGGCCCGTAGTGGTCGATCAGGCTGCCCTGCACGGCCCGCTCCCTCCCGCCGGCGTCCCCGCCGGGCTCGCGTGCGCGTTCGTCTCCACCCTCACACCTCGAACGGCTGGACGACGACGAAATGACCGGCGAACCCCATGAACTGCAGCGCGAGCGCCTCGCCGCTGCTGCCGGCGTAGATCTGCCGGGAGATCCGCACCTGCGTGGACACGCTGACCCGCATGCCCGTGGTCCAGGCGACCAGCGCGTTCATGTCCGCGAACGTCGGGCCCTGCACGGGCAGGGTCATCGGCGAGCCCTTGGTCATGACGACCACCGAACCAGGCCCGGACACCTCGAAGTGGAACAGCCCGCCGCCGGGGATGCCGGCGCTCTCGATCCGCTTCACCTCGGTGCGCACCGTGTCGTCCATCGCCAGCAGGTTCTTCGCGTTGATGCACAGCGACGAGTTGCCGAGCTCGACGATGTGCAGATCCGCGGCGTCATGGGCGAGGAACACCTCACCGGAGCCCTTGCAGGTCATGAGCTTCACGCTCTGCCCGGTCAGCTTGCCCTCGATGAGGCCGCGCAGCCCGGAGCTCTTGTAATCGAACTCGACGTTGCCCTGGTAGGCGACCATCGAGCCGCGCAGCGCCAGCGCATCCGGGCCGAGGGTCACCTTCACCAGCTTGCCGTTCTGCTGGGTCCAGCGACCGGCCGTCGGCACCTCCCGATAGGGGGCGAGGCTGTTCATCGCCCCCGGCTGGGTCGGCTGGACCTGGGAGGGCAGCGGCTCCGGTGCGCCGGGCCTGCCACCGGGCGCGGGGGCGTAACCGGGGGCGCCGGGCGCGGGCTGGCCACCGCCGTATGCC
>NZ_JALKFU020001186.1 GCF_023242965.2 Frankia sp. AgKG'84/4 | reverse complement strand
GCGCCGGGTCGCCGACGGGGAGCTCGCCGAGGAGGTGCTCGAGCAGCTCGGCCGCGTCGGGCCGGCGCTTGGGGTCCTTGCGCATGGCGGCGGCGACGAGGTCGCGCAGGTCGGGTGCGAGGACGGACAGGTCCGGCTCGGAGTAGAGCGTGCGCTGGAGCAGCGCGCGCGGGCTGCCCTGGCCGAACGGCGGGCGGCCGGTCGCCGCGAACAGCAGCACACCGCCCCAGGTGAAGATATCGGACGCCACTGTGGCGGGGCGGCCGAGTACCTGTTCGGGACTGATGAACGAGAGCGTGCCAATCCCCGCCGCGGACGTTCCCGAATTATCGGACAAGCCGGCGTTCAGTGCCCTGGCGAGGCCAAAATCCACGAGCCGTAGCCCTTGCCCCGAAAGCACCACATTAGCGGGCTTCAAATCGCTCAGGACAATGTCCAGCTCGTGCAGCGCAGCGAGCGAGGTGGCGAGACCGAGAGCCAGCCGCAGGGCGTCGGCGGCCGACAGCGGGCCCTCCTCGGCGACGCTCGTCGCCAGCGTGGGCGCGTCGACGTACTCGACGACCACGTAGGGCGGGCTGGCCGCGACGTCCACGTCCAGGACCGTGGCTAGGCAGAACGGTGCGAGCTCCCGCAGCCGGTCGAGGTCGGCGCTCAGCCGGCGGCGGAAGTCCGCGTCCCGGGCGAAGGCCGCGGTGACGGCCTTGATGAGAACCGGTTGTTCGCGATTGTTACGAGCTAGAAACACCGGTCCGGTCCCGGCGTCAACGACCATCCGTTCAACCGTATACGGACCGATAGTGGCGGGGTCAAACCCGGTCAGCCCATGATGATCGCGCCGGGCTATCGCCATACGACGAAACCTCCTGCGGTTCGGGCAATCCAGCCATGCCGGCGTGCCGGCGGATCTGGTCGACAAATCCATGCTATCGGCGCCGGCGGAACATCGCGCCCCAATGAATCAGTCTGTCCGGAGTGAGGGCCCCCGCCGCGGCGCGGGCGCCGGAGCGATCTGAGCGGGTCGGCGACTGTTGTGACACCCGCCGGCCACACGGTTATGACCGTGCGTAGGAACCCGCGGACGCATCGCCATCCTGGACCCGGTCCGTTGCCGACCCTGACGACCTGGTGATGTGACCGAGACAACCCGCCGTTGTGGGCGGTCGCGCCAGCGGGGCCGCCCGTTCGTGCACTCGGGCCCCCCGTAGGAGGTTCCCCGTGACTCATCGGCGGGCCCGATCAGCTCACGCGCCGTCCGCCCGCCCAAGGCGGCGGCGATCGATCGCGTCGCGTCAGGAGTTGGCGGACCGGGCGAACGGCTGCAGCCGGGCGACCAGCCCGCGAACCTCGGCCCCGGCGGCGGCGAGCGTCTCGTCCACGGTGCCATCGCCCCTGCCCTCCAGCAGCACGTCGAGCGCGATGAGCCGCTCGGCGACCTCCGCCATCAGGTCGAAGTCCCGCACTCGCTGATGGGCGAGTTCGGACAGCCGCTCATTCTTCTCGAACAGCTCGACGAAGACGCTGACCTTGGCCCGCAGCAACCAGGGGTCGAAGGGCTTCGCGATGTAATCGACGGCGCCCACGGCGTAGCCACGGAAAGCGTGGTGGGGCTCCCGATCGATCGCGGTGAGAAAGATGATCGGCGTGTCCCGGGTACGGCCACGCTGCTTGATCCGATGGGCCGTCTCAAAGCCATCCATTCCGGGCATCTGGACGTCCAGAAGGATCACGGCGAAGTCGTCGACGAGCAGCCGCTTGAGCGCTTCTTCGCCCGACGACGCGGTGACGAGATCCTGGTCCAGCGAGGCCAGAATCGCCTCCAGAGCCATGAGGTTGTCCGCCCGGTCGTCAACGAGAAGGATCTTGCTACGGGGCCGTTCCGCGGTCGGCCCGCCTTCACCGTCAGCGAAACCGCCGGTCCGCTCGGTCACCCGCCTGCCTCCTCCTTCACGGTCGCCCTGCCGACCTGCGCGGTCGCCCTGCCGGTCCGTGGTGGGTGTAGCCACCCCACCACCATCGCCGATCGCCTCCGGAGGCGTGTCACCGCCCCACCTGTAGACACCCGAATGCGCACCATACGCGATCTGATCAATACAGATGTGACCGCATCACCCCGAGGAGGTGGTCGAGATCCACCGGCTTGGTGACGTAGTCGGACGCACCGGCGGTGATGCTCTTCTCCCGGTCCCCCGGCATGGCCTTCGCCGTCAGTACCAGGATCGGGAGCTCCGCAAACGCGGGCATGTCTCGAATCATCGACATCGTCTCGTTGCCGTCCATACCGGGCAGCATGACGTCCATCAGGACCAGGTGAACTCCTCCGGTCTCCTGCTGCAGCGTTCGGATCGCGTCGTGGCCGTTGTCCGCGTAGAGGACCCGCATGCCGTACATCTCCAGCGCGCTCGTGAGCGCGAACACATTGCGAACGTCATCGTCCACCACGAGCACCGTCGTTCCGAGAAGCGGGTCGGAACCATCGGGCGCGTCGGCCGGCGCGTGCCCCTCGGCGTCCACCGCACCGGTCAGGAACGGCGTGCCCTCCACGGTGGCCTCGCTCGGCCGCCAGGTCGTCGGGACGGCCGCTCCCCCGTTCGACGCCGGTGCCCCGCTCGGTCGGAGAACCGTCTCGCCCCGGTGATGGCGGACGTC
>NZ_JALKFU020001185.1 GCF_023242965.2 Frankia sp. AgKG'84/4 | reverse complement strand
CCGGCGAGCAGCCGGCGCCGGGTCAGCCGGGAGGCCGGTGCCTCGCGCTTCCCGCTCACGGTGCCTGCTTCCTCCTCGGCGAATCCAAGCCCCTCGGTGATCTCTTCCCGCCGGGCCTCGTCCGCCGACGCGGCGGTGTCCTGATGGTCGCGGCGTCGGCCCAGTCGCCCGGCGGAGGCACGGGGGGCATCGCGGTCGGGGAGGTCGGAGCGGTTCCTGGCTGGCATGTGCGGCGGCCTCCCGCTTTCGACGCCAGTGGGGTGCTGCGCATTACAGGCTGATCCGATCTCAGGTACGACGACCGTACCTGACGGACCCATTGGACATATTGGACAGATACGTGCGGGCCACACCTGGCCGGGGGGGCCTACACGTGCGCCGGGAAGCCACCCTCCGGCTTGGTGTCCGTGACCGCCGCCGCCCCCAGGACGCCACCCGCCGCCGGCCGGACCACGGTCGAGCCACGGTCGGGCGATGGTTGGGCGGCCGTGACGCCGTCGCGGCGGTCACTGTGGTGCAGTCGTACGACGAGCAGGCCGACCGCGAGCGCGGTCAGCGACTCGGCGACCAGCGCCGCGACGGCCGTGGCCATCGCGTCACCGCCGGCCGACACCAGCGCCGCGGCCGTGGCCACCGAGGCGACCGTGAGCACCCAGACCACCCGGCGCACGCCGGCCCCGAGCAGGTAGGTGGTGAACATCAGGGTGACCGCGAGCAGCGTCATGCTCAGCGCCAGCACCCACAGGGCCGGCGCCGCCGCGGTGAGATGCGGGCCGAACACCGTGCCCAGCAGCCAGTTCGCCCCAACCAGGCCGACCAGCGCCAGCAGCAGTCCGGGCGCGACGACGAACGCCAGCGCCACCGCCAGGGTCCCCCCGGCGGGCCGGCCCTCGTTGCGCCGCCGGGTCGCCTCGGGCAGCAGGAAGTTCGCGACCGCCAGCCCGACGAACACCGGCACCTTGCACGCCGTCGAGATCGCCGCGTAACCACCGACGCCGGAGGGATCCAGCCAGCCGACGATGACCACGTCCATGTTCTGCAGCAGCGCCAGCGGGACGAGCGCGCCGAACGCGACCGCGGTGTCGGCGATCACGCTCTGCCGCGCGCTGGGGCGCGGCGCCGGGATCGGCATCGGGATCGGACCGGTGGCTGGCGCGGCACCATCGGTGGGCAGCGGAGCCGACCAGCGGCGCGGCGGCGGCGCCGCCCGGGGTGGCCTGGGGGTGCGCGAGACCGCCCAGCGGGCGTGCTCGGAGCCGACAATCACCCCGATGATGATCCCGAGGCCGGCGCCGTTGACGCCCATCCCGCAGACCACAAAGATGATCACCAGGCCGATCCGGACGAACCCCTCGACCACGAAGTTGATCGCCAGCCGTTGGTAGGCGCCGCGGGCCTGGATCAGGCCGCGCTCGACGCAGAGCAGCATCCACAGCGCGGCGCCGATCGTCGCCTCAGCTATCGCCACCGGATGCGGGTACGACATCAGCGCGGCCACCGGCCGGCACAGCGCGAGCGCGGCGAGAGTGGCGAGCGCGATGCCGACGCCACAGGCGCCGCGCAGGCGGCGAATCCAGTACCACCGCTCGCGGCGAGAGTCCCCGGCCCCGGACGTCTCGTGTTGGACAACCGCGATAAGCAGGGCATTTCCCGCGACCGACAGGATCAGAAAGATGCTGACCTGCACGGACAGGGCGCCGTAGGTAGTGGAATCCACGGCGCGCGCGACGATGAGACTCATCAACAGGTTGCACCCGTTGACGAGCATGCCGGCGACCGCCAGGACCACCGGACCAGCGAGCAGGCCGGCGACCGCCTCGCGGGAGGGCTTCGCCATCAGTCTCCACATCGGGTCGGGACCCATCGGTCACGCATGGCGTAACTTCGCCGATGGACTGTCGCGGCGGATTTCTCCGGCATCCGTAGGTTGCAGACGAACATGCTAAGCCCTTCCGAACGGATGAGAGGAACGCCATCGGTGGACGGAAGCCCCCTCTCCGCGTGGTCCGAGGACGTCACGCTGCGCCGCTGCCTGCCGGCGCTCGCCGGCCGCCACGTCGTGTTCCTCAACTGGCGTGACCGCGCCCATCCGCAGGCCGGCGGTGCAGAGCTGTTCTGCCAGTCGATCGCCGAACGCTTCGCCGCGGCGGGGGTGCGGGTGACGCTGCTGACCTCGCGACCAGGGGAGGAAGGCCAGCCCGCCGCGTTGGCCGCCGAGTCCGTCGGCGGCGTGGACGTGCGCCGTGGCGGCGGCACCTTCGGGGTGTATCCGGCCGTCCTCGCCCGGCTCGCCAGCCTCGGCCGGGCCGGGCACCGCGTCGACGCGGTCGTCGACTGCCAGAACGGGATCCCGTTCTTCTCCCCGCTGGTACTGCCGGCGAGCACTCCGGTGGTCCAGGTGCTCCACCACGTCCACCAGAAGCAGTTCCCGCTGTATTTCCCCGGCCCGGTCGCCCGCGTCGGGCAACTGCTGGAAGCGCCCGGCAGCCGGCTGGTCTACCGGCGCCGGCCGGTCGCCGTCGTCTCCCCCTCGACCCGGGACGAGGCCCGCGAGGTCCTCGGCCTGCCCGGCGCCCGCTACCTGGTGCCCAACGGTGTCTTCCCGCACGCCGTCGACCCCGCGGCCGGCGGCGGGCCGGCGGGCGGGGCCGGGC
>NZ_JALKFU020001184.1 GCF_023242965.2 Frankia sp. AgKG'84/4 | reverse complement strand
CGGTCAGGCCGGGGGCACGGACGACGGTGGTCGCCGCGGCGGGTGCCGGCCTGCTGGCCGCCGTCCTCGTGTCGGTGCCGGCGGGGCTGGTCGTGGCGGTGGCCACCGTGATCGCGCTGGTCGTGCCGAGGGGCCGGTGGCTGACCCGGCTCGGGCCGGCGGTCTGTCTGCTGGTCAGCGCGCTGTACGTGCTGGAGGTGCAGGATCGGCACCATCTGATCACGAATGGCGACTGGGTGTCGGCCTTCGGCAAGGTCGCGACGGTGTCCTGGCTGACGGTGCTGCTGCTGGCGACGGACCACCTGGTGTCGGTCCTGGGCGGCCGACGCGGGCCGGCGGACGGGCCGACCGCGGACGGCGGACCGACCACCGAAAGTGCACACATACAGTAATCATCAGCGGGAGGCGGGGCGGCACAGTGTGCCGCCCCGCTCCATGTTCGGGGTGAATTGCTCGGTGAGCTCGACACGCGGAGGCAGCGCGACTCGATACAGAGAGTAATAACGATCTCTCTGTCTGCCTACGATCCCGCCGTTAGCGACTGGCCAGCGACCGACGTACGTCGATTTCGATGTCCGATTGCATCAGGCGGGGGAATGAATTCAACAAAGCGCGCAAGACTGCCCGTGGGACGCCACCCGCGGAAAATCCGGACACCGGGCCGTGACGCGAACCGGCCCGCGCGAATGGTGGGGGGAGGAATTCGCGGCCATCGGCGGGGAGTCCGTCAATGGCTGCTTCTCACCGCCCTCTGCGTCACCCCGATGTTTCTGGTGGGAGGAGGGATAAGCCCGGCGCTCGCCGCGTTCGAGCAGACCGGCACGGTCGAGGACGACAGCCAGCAGGTCAACTACGTGAATCTGTGGACCACGTGCGGCGGCTGCGCGCCACCCACGGACAATGACAGTTACCGGTATTCCGTCGCCCCCGGCGCCACAGCCGCCATTCGGTTCACCGGTAACCAGGTCGACATCTACGGCATCCGCTCGCCGCAGGGCGGACTCATCTCGGTCAGCATTGACGGGCACGCGCCGCACGTCGTGAACACCTTCGCCCCGAACCCGGTCAAGGCGCTGGTCTACCGGTCATCGGGGATCTCCGACGGGCCGCACATCGCCTTCGTCGTCAATCTCGGGCGAAGCGCGGGCGGGTCGACCGGAACGTGGGTCGGCTTCGACAAGGCGGACACGTTCCGCGAGGTGACCCCGAACTCGACGACGCCGCACCGGTCCGGGCTGCCCTGGCTTTCCGGGGTCAACGGCGACCCGAGCATGGTCCCGGCGAACGTCGATGGCTTCTGCGACAGTCGGGGCACCCCCTGCGACCTGTCCCACGTCTTCGTGACCCGGGACAGCTGGGCGAACATGGTCAACCCGTCCTGGGCCGAGTCGAACTTCGCCGGCTGGCCGGGCCAGCTCGTCCTGTCCGTACCGCCGTTCCCGGAGAACGTGGGCGCGAGCCTGCAGGCATGCGCGACCGGCGCCTACGACGACCACTGGCGCCAGTTCGGCCAGACCCTGAACACCACCCACCGGCAGAACTCGATCGTCCGGATCGCCTGGGAGGCCAACGGCAACTGGTACCAGTGGTCCGGCACCAACCCGACCGCCTACGTCACCTGCTGGCGGCGGATCGCCGATGCCATCCGCGCCACGGCGAACCCGGATCCGCTGCTCGACTGGTCCATCAACGCGCACGGTTCACAGAACCCGCCGAGCCACAACCCGCTCGACCTCTACCCCGGTGACCCGTGGGTGGACATCATCGGCATCGACGCCTACGACCACTACCCGCCCTCACCCACCCAGGCGGCGTTCGACCGGCAGGCGAACGACGTCGGCGGCATCACCTGGCTGTACGACTTCGCCCGCCAGCACGGTAAGCGCTTCGGCGTCGGCGAATGGGGCATTGTCAGCGGCAACGACGACGACGGCGCCGGGGACAATCCCCACTACATCCAGTTCATGTGGAACTGGATGCAGCAACGGGCCGGCCGGGGTCTCTACTACGAGAACTACTTCAACACGTGCGAGCCGCCGAACGTCGGCTCGAACCTGTTCCGGCCGCTCGACAGCGAGCACTGCCTGTTCCAGAACACTCAGTCCGCCGCCCGCTACGCGCAGCTCTGGTAGCTGGCACCGTCGATCCGCCGGCCGCCCGGCCCGTTCAGCCGACCATCACGCAGTGGTCCCCGCCGCACGGGCCGGGCCCGGTGGATCCACGAGCACCTCGGCGAGGCGCTCCAGCTCGGCCGCCGGCGCCTCGGTGAGGCCGGTATGCACCGGCGAGGTCTGCATGACCGTGCTGCGCGGCGCCGTCAGCCAGCGGAAACGCTCCCCCGGGCTGAGGCGCCCCGCCGGCCCCGCCGCCGGCCCGCCGCGGCAGACCGCGGCGAACCCGGCTAGATGCGCCACGACCTCGGACGCGTCGAGGTACGGGTCGAGCGCCGCGATGCGGCCCTCGTCGACCCGGCAGCGCAGATCGAGATACCGGGACCGCTGGCAGTACAACATCACCCCGACGTTGACGAACTCGCCGCGCTCCACCCTGGGCACCAGCCGGATCACCGCGTACTCGAACAGCTCACGCATCGCGGTTCCCCCGGGCCGACGCCCCGGAGGTGCGCAGCCAGTCCCCGGCCCGCAGCCAGTCCGGCCG
>NZ_JALKFU020001183.1 GCF_023242965.2 Frankia sp. AgKG'84/4 | reverse complement strand
CGTGCGGACCGCTCAGCTGGTCCGGCTGGCCGGCTTGGCGGCCGGGGGGGCGGTCGTCGCGGCGGGCGGGGCCGCCGGATCGCGCAGCCAGTGCCGCTCGACGAAGAAGGGAGCCACCGGCAGGACCGACGCGACGAGCGCCAGGATCGTGCGCCGCCGCGCCCAGCGCTCGGTGAAGGCCAGGTAGCCGACCAGCGCACAGTAGGCGAGGAAGAGCACGCCGTGGATCGGGCCGAGCACGCGGACGCCCTGGGGGTGCTCCGCGGCGTACTTGACGGCGGTGGCGACGAGCAGAAGAAGGAATGATGTCGCCTCGGCGAGGGAGACGGCGCGAGCCGCCGCCCGGATCCGGGGGTCGCCGTGCGGGGTCTGCCTGGTCATCGATGACCTCCGTCGTCGGGTGCGTCCTTCGGTGCCGTACTGGTGGCCGCGGACGTTGCGGGTCGGGTCGCCTGCCTGGGTGGACAGCGGCGTTCGTCACATCCGGGCGACCGGTCGGCACCCGGCCCGCCGGTCACGTCCCGCCGGGCCATGACCGGTTGATCCGGCTGGGACCAGCGTGTTCTTCTACTGAAAGTAGAAGATAGTTGATGCCGCGGGGCCCCGTCCGGCGGGTCTGTGGGCACCGCGACGCCGGTCCTCACCTGCCCGTGCCGGTCGATGTGACCCCGGCCGCACCCGCACAGGTGCGGCGGGCATGCAACGATCGAGCCATGTCTGTCGTCCCCATCGACGCCGGACCCGAGTCCGGGCCGGCCTTCGTCACGACCGCGCCGGTCCGCGCCGGGTCGCGCGCCGCCGCCGTGAACCGTGCCGTGCCCAGCCGAACCGGGCCCGCGTCGACCGGCGCCGGCGCCCGTGCGCGCCGGGCCGGCCTCGCGACCACCGCGCCCTTCCTGCGAGCCTGCCGGGGAGACCGGCCCGAGACCACCCCCGTATGGTTCATGCGCCAGGCGGGCCGGGTCCTGCCCGAGTACCGCGACCTGCGTACCCGCGTGGGGATGCTCGACTCGTGCCGGGACCCGGCACTGATCACCGAGATCACCATGCAGCCGGTCCGCCGGTTCCGCCCGGACGCGGCGATCTTCTTCTCCGACATCGTCGTGCCGCTCGTCGCGATCGGCCTCGACGTCGACATCGTGCCCGGGGTCGGGCCGGTGGTCGCCGAACCGGTGCGCGACGGCGCCGGCCTCGGGGCGCTGCGCGCGCTGGAGCCGGACGACGTCCCGTACGTCACCGAGGCCGTCCGCAGCCTGCTCGGCGAGCTCGGCGGCACCCCGCTGATCGGCTTCGCCGGCGCCCCGTTCACCCTCGCCAGCTACCTCATCGAGGGCGGGCCGAGCCGCAACCACCTGCGCACCAAGGCGCTGATGTACGGCGAGCCGAAGCTCTGGCACGACCTGCTCGAGCGCCTGGCCGTCATCACCACCGCGTTCCTGCGGGTCCAGGTGGACGCGGGTGTCGACGCGATCCAGCTGTTCGACTCGTGGGCCGGCGCGCTCAGCGAGGCCGACTACCGCCGCTACGTCGCCCCGCACAGCGCCCAGGTGCTGTCCGCGTTCGCCGGGGAGGTGCCGCGCATCCACTTCGGCGTCACCACCGGCGAGCTGCTCGGCGCGATGGGCGAGGCCGGCGCCGACGTCGTCGGGGTCGACTGGCGGGTCCCGCTGGACGAGGCGGCGCGCCGCGTCGGGCCGCACCACGCTCTGCAGGGCAACCTGGACCCGGCGGCGGTCTTCGCCCCCGAGGAGGTCCTCGGGTCCAAGGTCCGCGAGGTGCTCGTGCGCGGCACCGCCGCGCCCGGCCACGTGTTCAACCTAGGGCACGGCGTGCTGCCGGAGTCCGACCCGGGCGTCCTGGCCCACATCGTCGAACTCGTCCACGCGGGTTGAGATCGCCGCGGCGGCGTCGCCCGGCCGCGGTGCACCCGGGAACCACCACAGGAACATCGTGAAGGGCGGCAGGAACGTGCGGGTTGTCATCGTCGGCGCCGGGATCGCCGGACTCGCCGCGGCCCAGGCGCTGGCCGGGCACGCCGAGGTGACCGTGCTGGACGCGGCGGGGCGGGTCGGCGGCAAGCTGCGCACCACCCCGATCGAGGGGATGGACGTCGAGGAGGGCGCCGAGTCGTTCCTCGCCCGGGTCCCCGACGGCCTGCGCCTGGCCCGCCAGGTCGGCCTCGGGCACAAGGTCGTGCACCCGGCGACGAACTCGGCCTCGCTGTGGATCCGCGGCCGGCTGCGCCCGATCCCACCGAACACGATGCTCGGCGTGCCCACCGACGTCCTCGGCCTGATCCGCTCGGGCGTGCTGACCCCGCGGGGGATGGTGCGGGCCGCGGCCGACCTGGCGCTGCCGCGCTCGCGGTTCCCCGACGATCCCACCGTCGGTGAGTTCGTCGGCGCGCGCGTCGGCCGAGAGGTCGTGGACCTGCTCGTGGACCCGCTGCTCGGCGGCGTCTACGCCGGACGCGCCGACGCGCTGTCGCTACGGGCCACGGTGCCGCAGCTGGTCCCGATCCTCGCCGAGGACCGCTCGCTGCTGCTCGGCGCGCACCGGGTGCGGGCGCGCACCGGTCCGACCGGCGCGAGCCCCGGGGCGCCGGTGTTCGCCAGCCTGCGCGGCGGCCTCGGCTCGTTCGCGACGCGGGTGGCCGAGCGC
>NZ_JALKFU020001182.1 GCF_023242965.2 Frankia sp. AgKG'84/4 | reverse complement strand
GGTCGCGGGTTGGCGCGGCGGCCGGCGGGCCGAACAGCTCCGCCGAGTCGAACAGGCTCACGTGTTCACGGTACGACGCCCCCGTCGCCGGCCTGCCGGCGACGGCCTGCCGGGACAGCGCGGATCAGCCGCTGCCGGCCGGCGGCTCCGCCGCCGCGCCGGAGCTCCAGGCCGACTGCGCCGAGCCGGGCTGCTGGTCGAGATGCCAGGCGGGAACGGGTGCGGCGGAGCCCGACCGGGACCCGGAGTCCCACGCGGAACCGGAACCCCACGATTTCTCGGAACCCCACGCCGAACCGGACGCGGCCCCGGTCGGACTCGACTCGGCGCCCCACGCCGAGTCGTCCCTGGCGGCGGCCGCGCGGGGCTGGAAGTTCCAGGCGGCGCCCGCCGCGTCGGGTCGCGGTGACGGCACGTCCCACTGCGAGGCGACTTCCTCGAGCACGTCGTCGCGCGCCTCGGGACCGGGCGAGGACGCGAACCGCCCGTTGCCGTCCCCGGCCCGCGACAGCGGGCTGCTCTCGGTGACGCCGCCCAGTGCCGAGAAGATGACGACCGCGAGGATCGAGAAGGCGATCACGCAGACTATCGGCGCGAGGACGATCGAGTCCGCTCCCTGCACCCGCTCGTTGAGCGAGCCACCCGTGACCTGGGTGGCGGCCATCGCGGTGTAGTGCATCCCGCAGACCGCCGCCGCCATGACCAGCGAGGCCAGGGCGACGTGCTGGATGGTTCGGACCCGGAACGCGATCCACAGCGCGGCCACCGCGGCGGCGACGGCGATGGCGATGGACAGGGCCACGATCTCCGGACGGTAGGTCACCGTCGCGCCGACATGCATCGCCGCCATGCCGGTGTAATGCATGGCAGCGACCCCGAGGCCGGCGACGAGACCACTGAGCAGGAGCCAGCCGACGCTGCGCGGACGGCGCGCGACCAGAGAGATGCCCAGCGCGGAGCCCACCACGGCAATGAGCAGGGACAGCACGGTGATCGGTAGGTCGTACCGCAGCTCGAAGCCGTCGACGTGATAGCCGATCATTCCGATGAAATGCATGGACCAGATCCCGCCGCCGCCGAGGGAGACAGCCGCGGCGACCGTCCAGCGGGCCCGCAGGCGCCCCTCGGACAACGGGATGCGGATAGCGCTGACCAGCGCCGCGAACGACCCGACCACCGCCAGGCCGATCGATACGACGACGAAAAGAAGATCCTGACTGACGTGCCGATGCACGGTCTCAGCAGCGACGATCACTTGCCCCCCACTCACACGGCCAGGAGCACACACTCTGTGGCATGAAGCCCTCAATTAACAAGAATTATTGCCAAAGTAACAGGTCAGGACCCAGCCGGTATCAAGCCGAAGTAGCCTAAATCGGTCGAAACGGTTCGGATCGGCAGGTTCGGCGCCGGCTACCCACCTCTCCTCACGCGCTGCCACCCAGAGCCGGGCCACAGCTGCCACACAGGCGCTCACCTGCGGAATTGCCTCCCGCAATCGGTGGCCTGCCGTACCCACCGCAGGTCAGAACGACCACCGCGGTGCCCTGACACGCGGAGCCGACCGGAGAAGAGAGCGCCCCGATCCGCACCGAAGCAGCCCGGGGGCGCCAGCACGGCCGCACTCGCCGAGTGCAATCACGGCCCGAGACCACTTACCTTCCAGTGCTCCCCAGATCCGACGAAACCTACCACGACTCACATCCCACTATCTTCACCTAGAATCGATCGCATTGCCCGCCAACCGACACTTGAGCGCCTCTTCCGCGCACTTCGCGCGCACCGCACGTCTCGGACGACCAGAAGACCACACTTCGTTTGTTCCGACCCACTTTCACGCAATGGTGTGCGTGTATGGTTCAGGTAGTCGGTTTATCTTCTCGCACGACGCTCGCCTCTCACTCGGGGTGAGATTCCCCGTGCGTGAATCGGCGCCTACCAGGCAATCCCTGGGCGCCGGCGAACCGCCGCGGCGCGCTCCCCGTATGACGCCAGTCGAAGCAGCCTGGCGGGGATCCGCCGTGTTCTCGGGGTGCGCTCGGATCGCCTGGCAGCCAGGCGAGCAGTCCGAGGCCCGCCGCAGGCCCCGCCGCCACCACGGGCGGCCCGGCGTCGCACCCCGCTTCCACCAGGACCGCCCAGCCCGTCCCGGAGACCGAATCCCCGCCCCGGAAAGGTGCAGCCCATGAGCGTGCTCCCAACGTCCAGGACCCGCCCCGAGCGAGCCCTGGCCCGCGTGACGCCGACCCCGTCGGCGATCCCGGAGCAGTCGGACCGCGCCGCGCTGGCCGGCCGTACCCGCGGTTCCCGCCGGGCCGGCGACGCGGGCCACTCCCCAGGCCCGACGACGGGTCCCGCCCCGGACGCCAGCACCGCCGCCAGCACCGCCACCAGCACCGACGACGCCGCGGGCGCCGCCGCGAACCCCCTCGCGAGCACCTCGGATGCCAACGCGGACCAGGAGAGCGCAGCCGCGCCCGGTGATCCCGCCGAAGCGGTGACGCCGCCGGTCAGCCGGCGCGCGAGGACCGCCAGACGGCCGGCGACCAGGATCTCCGCGGGCGCCACCGGGCCACGCGCCCCGCACCGGGTCGGTCAGCACGTGCGGGTACCGAAAACCGCCGAACTCGTCGCCGCCCACCTACGCCGCCAGATCGTCCGC
>NZ_JALKFU020000066.1 GCF_023242965.2 Frankia sp. AgKG'84/4 | reverse complement strand
GCCCAGGACACCTCGGCGGCGGTGCGGGCCGCGTCCCGTGCCGCGGCCCGCGCGGGATCCGGGCCGATCTCCTCAACATGCAGCTCCAGGCCGGTCGCCACGGTGAGTCGCCAGCGTCTCGCTTCGATCACACTGCCATCCTCCCGCGCCGCCCAGCCGCCCCGCCCGTGCGGGGATCGTTCGGCTACATCGTTCTCCCGCGGGGTCATGCGACGGGTCGTGGATGACCGTGGCGATCTCGTGTCGCCAGGCGCCGACCTGGGCGAGACTCGGGCCGATCTCGTACTGGTGACGCCACCGTTCGTCCTGCGCGGCGAGTTCCTGGTGGCTGCCTGACTCGCGGCAGCGCAGGCTGCGGCCACCGCCCTGGCCGCCGGGACGGCCCGGACGACCAGGGCGTCGAGGCGCTCGATCGTCCGGCAGTCCAACCAGACCCGCCACCCGGCGGCGAGGGCGGGAGGGATGTACGCGGGCGTGCGGATCAGGTCCCGAACCGCCCGCTCGGCCAGGCGCAGGTCCCGCCAGGCGGCCTCGGCAGCAGCCCCCTCCCAGGTCAAGGGCGTGTATCGGTTCCGTCCACAGCTAGCCCAGGCGACTCCTCACGCGGGGCGAGGGCGAGCCGGCTCGCCATGTTCGGCGGACGTTCGTCGGCCGCGCCTCCATCGATCGTGCCTCCGTCGGCCATGACGGAGAGTGAAGCCCGGCTGTCTGTTAGGCGGGAGATTGGGCTCTCGGGGCACGAAATAGTGTTCGGTGCAGTACTGTGCGGATCTGTCCTGTACGTCTGGATGGGGAGCGTAGTCATGGGGCAGCGCCGGGGGTTTGTCGCCGAGCTTCAGCGGGATGTGGCGCGGCGCCGGCATGCGGCCGAGCAGGCGCAACGCGGCGCGGTCCGGGAAGCGGCCCGCATCGACCGGGAGGCGCAGCGCACCTGGCGGGAGGCGCAGCGGGCGCAGGCGGCCGACGATCGTGAACGCGCGCGCCTGCGGGTGCGGGAGCGGGAGGCTGAGGCGGCCGCTCAGACCGCGCACGTCGAGCTCCGGATCGGGGAACTGGCCACCCTGCTGTCCTCGTCGTTGGAGACCTCGCCCGGCTTCGCGTTCCACGTGCTCCGGCAGAAGGCGACGCTGCCCCCGTTCGACGCGGGCGGCCTCGACGTCCCGGCCGCAGCCCCTCAATGGGCCGATTTCGAGCCCGCGGCGCCCGGGGCGGTGGGCCGGGCCTTCGGTGGCGCCGGCCGGTACGAGCGAGCGATGGCGCAGGCCCGGGCGGAGTACGCCGGCGCCTGCACGGAACATGAGGCGGCGGAGGCGGACCGGGTACGGCAGTTCGCCGAACGCCAGGACTCCTACGTCCGGTTGGTCGCGGGTGAACAGCAGCGGGTCCGTGAACACAATGCCGAAATCGATCGACTGGCCGCCGCGTTCGCTGCTGGCGAGCCGGATGTCGTCACCGCGTACATGGCGGAGATACTGGTCTCCTCGGTCTATCCCGAGGGCTTTCCCCACGGCTACCGGCTGCTCTACCGGCCGGATTCGCAGGATCTCGTCGTCGACTACGAGCTGCCGGACACGGACATCGTTCCCGAGCACCGCGCCTACCGTTATGTGAAGAAGTCCGACGAGATCACGGCGGTGGCCCGACCGGCGCGGGACCGGAAGGATCTCTACCGGTCGGTCGTCGCCCAGATCGCCCTGCGCACGATGCGGGAGGTTTTCGACGGGGAAGGGGCGGGGGTCGTTGACGCGGTTGTGTTCAACGGCCATGTCAGCACCATTGACCGCGCCACCGGTCAGCCCACCCGCCCGTGCCTGGTCAGCGTCACCGCCACGAGGGAGAAGTTCAGCGGGCTCGTCCTCGCCCAGGTCGACCCGGTCGAATGCCTTCGCAGGCTGAACGCACTGGTCTCGCCGCATCCGTACGATCTGGAGCCGGTGCGCCCGGTCGTCGACTTCGACCTGTCCTCCTACCGGTTCATCGAGGGCAAGGATGCCCTCGCCGATCTCGATGGTCGGCCGAACCTGCTCGATATGAGCCCGACCGAGTTCGAGCATCTCGTCCGGCAGCTCTTCGAGGCCATGGGGATGAACTCCTGGGTGACCCAGGCATCCCGCGATGACGGCGTCGATGCCGTCGCCACGAACGTCGATCCCATCGTGGGGGGCCTGTGCGTTATCCAGGCGAAGCGTTACCGCAATGTCGTGGGCGTGGAGTCGGTCCGTGCCCTCGCCGGGGTTATGGATGACAAACGGGCCACCAAGGGAATTCTCGTCACGACGTCCTGGTATGGCACGGCGAGCTGGGACTTTGTCAGCCGGCACGGGCGGATCGAGCTCATCGACAGCCCACGGCTCAAGCATCTGCTCCGTGAGCACCTCGACCTCGACGTTCTTATCCCGCTGAAACGCACGGTCGCTCCGCGCTGAGCTCGCTGACCACCTGCGGGCACCTTTCACCGAACCCGGGAAAAGACGGGGAACGGACGACCCGAGCTCCGGATGATCGGGGTACCGACGGGATTCGGTGTCGGTGCCGGCGGGTCGGGTGGGGGGCGGACCGGTGGACGGGATGGCTGGCGGCGTCGTGGCCGTCGTGGTGGACGGGGAGGCGGCGCCGCGGGCGGTCACGGTGCTGACCGGGCTGCTCGCGTTGCTCGTCGTGCTCGGGGGCAGGTGGGTGGACTGGCTCGACACCGCGGTACACGAGGGCGGCCACGCCTTCGCGGCCTACCTGGCCGGGCGCAGGGTGGTGGGGGTGTGGATGGCGCCCAGCGGCGCGGGGCTCACCGCCACCTGGGGTCGTCACCGGGGGTTCGGCCTGTTCCTGACCGGGGTCGCGGGCTATACCGGGCCGCCGCTGGCCGGGGTCTGCTCGGCGGCACTGCTCGCGGCGGGGAAGGCCACCGCCGTGCTCATCCTGGCGGGGCTGGGCTTCGTGGCGCTGCTGCTCGTGACGTTCGGGGGGTTCGGGCGGGCGGTGGTGCTGGGCATGATCGGCACGCTGGTCCTGGTGGGGCGGTTCTGCCCAGGGTGGGTGCAGCTCTGGTACGCCTGTTTCCTGACGTGGCTGCTGCTGTTGTCCGGACCGAGGTCGGTGCTGGTGATGCACCGGGCGCGCCGCCGAGGCGTGAGCGGCTCCGACGCCGACATGCTCGCCGAGGTCACCCACCTGCCCGCCCCGCTCTGGGTGCTCGCGTTCGGCGCTTTCAGCCTGTGGTGCGCGCTAAGAGGCGCGGTCCTGCTCGTCGGCTGATTGTTGCCGATGGTCAGGTGGCGAGGCGCCGGTACCGGCCGAGGCGGCGGACGCCGTCGGCGGCGGCCCGGCCCTCACAGGGTTCGAGCGCCATCTCGAGCCGGGCGCGGGCGGCCACCGGGTCGAGATCCATCCCGATGGCGACCAGGCCGCGCGGGCCGGTCGCGGTGGGGCGGGCGGTCACGTGAATCTGCCGTCCCACCACGTTGATCAGGTGATCGCGTGGGCCTCGCCCGGTGGTGACGGCGACGGTGCCCTTGAGGCGGTAGGCGCCGGCGGGCGGGTCCTCAAGCAGGTCGACGAGTCGGCCGGGGTCGACGGGCGCCGGGGCCTCGACGGTCACCGCGCTCGCCCGCGGATGGTCGCCGTGGTGGCGATCCTCCCTGGCCAGGGCGGCGAGGGGGAGTTCGTCGACGGGGTCGTGCGGGTTCGCGGCGTCGAAGACGAGTTCCGGGTCGATGCGGCCGTGGGCGGTGGCGACGACGTGGGCGTGCGGACTGCTCGCGCGGATCCGGTCGGTGATGCGCGCGAGCGTCGCGTCGCGTCGCGCCGGCGGGACGCGGTCGGTCTTGTTGATGAGGACGAGGGAGGCCGAGGCGAACCGGGCCGGCGGCAACCCGGTGCCCGGGTCGACCGTGTCGAAGTAGGCGGCGGCGTCGATGACGTCCACGAGGCCGCCCGGTCGCACCCGGTCCACGGCGCTGAACCGGATGAGCTGGGCGAGGTTCGGCGGGTCGGCCACACCGCTGGCCTCGACGATGATCGCGTCCAGGCGCAGCCGGGGCTGGGACAGTTTCGCGAGCGCCTCGTCCAGGCCGTCGGTGTCCGGCAGGCAGCAGACGCAGCCGCCCGCGATCGAGGCCGGCTCGTCCACCTGCCCGGTGACGAGGGTGGCGTCGACGTTGATCGCACCAAAATCGTTGATCACCACGCCGAGGCGTGCCCCGGGTGCGGCGAGCAGGTGGTTGAGCACGGTCGTCTTGCCCGCGCCCAGGTATCCGGTCAGCGCGATCACCGGCACCCGCAGACCCATCCCCACCTGCCTTCCCATGCCGGACGGCGACCGCAGCCCGACCCCGAACGCTAGCGACGGGGGAACAGGGCCTGGGCGACCGGCCGCCCAAGCTCGCCCGGACGGGCTATTCTACGGTCCGTAGAACTTTCTACGGTGAGTAGAAGATCTGTTCACGTTCGATCGGTGCGGATGACGCGGAGGTGGTCCGGATGGCGCGGAGGTCCCGGCGATGGGTCGAGGTGGCCGCTGCGACCGAACCACGCGGATGAGCGCCGCGGCCGTGGTACTCGCGTCGGGATCGACCGGCCTGGCCCGGGGGCAGACGGCGTTCTCGCTGGCGTTCCACATCTGCTTCGCCGTGTTCGGGGTGGGCCTGCCGTGGCTGCTGCTCTACACCGAGGGCCGGTGGATCCGCACCGGCGATCCGGTGTGGCTGGCGCTGACGAGGAAGTGGTCGCGGGCGTTCGCCGTGCTGTTCGCGGTGGGGGCGGTGTCGGGCACGGCGCTGTCGTTCGAGTTCGGCCTGCTGTGGCCGGCGTTCATGGCCCGCTACGGCGGGGTGCTCGGACTGTCGTTCACCCTCGAGGGCTTCGCCTTCTTCGCCGAAGCGATCTTCCTCGGGATGTACCTGTACGGCTGGCGGCGGCTCTCGCCGCGCGCGCACTGGCTGACGCTGTGGCCGATCGCGATCGCCGGCACGCTGTCGACCCTGTTCATCATCACCGCGAACGCCTGGATGAACGTCCCCGGCCACGTCCGCGAAGTGGACGGGAAGGTCGTCTCCGCCGAGCCACTCGCACCCTTCCTCAGCCCGGCGGCGCCCGTGCAGGTCGTGCACATGCTGCTCGCCGCGCTGATGTGCACCGGGGGAGCGGTCGCCGGCATCTACGCCGTCGGCCTGCTGCGCGGTCGTAACGACGACTACCACCACCATGGCCTGCGGGTCGGGCTCACGGTCGTGCTGGCGTGCGCCCCGCTGCAACTCGTCTCCGGTGATCTGGCCGCCCGCGTCGTCGGCGCCCGCCAGCCGCTCAAGCTCGCCGCGATGGAAGGCCTGTTCCGCACCCAGACCGGCGCGCCGCTGACCATCGGCGGCTTCTACGACGAGGCGAGCGGGAAGGTGCGCTACGGTATCGAGCTGCCGAAACTGCTCTCACTGCTCGAGGGCTTCCACACCGACCACCGGATCACCGGCCTGGACGCCGCCCCACCGGCCGAGCGGCCGAACGCCCTGCTGGTGCATTGCGCGTTCACCCTCATGGCCGGCCTCGGCACGGCGCTGATCGCGCTGGCGGCACTGGTCGCGATCGTCGCGCTCCGTCGCCGGCGGCGCGGTCAGCGCCCGTTGCTGCCGACCGGCCGGCGGTGGCTCTGGGCGGCCGTGGTCACCGGCCCGGCCGCGATGCTGGCGATGCTCGCCGGCTGGGAGGTCACCGAGGGCGGGCGGCAGCCCTGGATCGTCTACGGCCGGATGCGCGTCGCCGACGCCGTCACCGACGGCGGCCCCGGGGTCGGCTGGACGTTCGCCGGCACCGTCCTCCTCTACCTGGGTCTCGCCGCCGCGCTGGTGCTGATCCTGCGTCGGATGGCCACCGGTGGACCCGACCCCGAGGTCCCGGCGTCGCCGCCCGCCCACCCCCCGCGCGACGACGGTTCCCCGCGCGACGACGGTTCCCCGCGCGACGACGGTTCCCCGCGCGATCGCGGCTCCCCACCCGATCGCGGCTCGCCGCACGAGGACGGTCCGTCGAGACGTGGTGACGGCGATAGCGAGGACGGGTCGCACCCGGCGCCGGGCGGCACCCGGCCGCCGGGAGCGCCGGTGCCGATCCCGGCGGGAACGGGGGGTGCGCGATGACCGCGGCCAACCTGCTGCTGGTCGTGATGGTCGGCGGGCTGACGGCGTATGCCCTGCTGGCCGGCGCCGACTTCGGTGGTGGCGTCTGGGACCTGCTCGCCCGCGGGCGCGACGCCGCGGACCAGCGGCGGCTGATCTCCGCGTCGCTCGGGCCGGTCTGGGAGGCCAACCATGTCTGGCTGATCTTCGTGCTGGTCGCGCTGTTCAGTGGATTCTCGGCGGCATTCGGGGTCATCGGATCGACCTTGGCGCTGCCGCTGCTGGCCGCGTTGGTCGGGATCGTGCTGCGCGGCAGCGCGTACGTCTACCGCGCCTACGGTGGGGGCGCCGCCGGCCCCGACCAGCTCTGGGGGCATGTGTTCGCGGTGGCGTCGACGATCACGCCGTTCGCGCTCGGGGTGACCGGCGCGGCCCTGGCCACCGGCGACCTGGCCGAGAACGATCCGACCCGTCCGCTGACGAACCCGTTCGGCCTGGTCTGCGGCCTGTTCGCGGTGACGGTGACGGCGTTCCTCGCCGCCGTCTACCTGTGCCGGGACGCGGCGGCCTTGACCGCGACCGAGCATCTCGTGCCCGGCCTGCGCCGCCGCGCCCTCGGCGGGGCACTGGCCGCAGGCGCGCTCGCCGCCGTGCTGCTGCCACTGCTGTGGTCGCATGCCCCGGTCGTCGCCCACCGTTTCGGCGAGCGCTCGGTCCCGTTCGCCGTGGCCTCGGCCGCCGGCGGGATCGCCGCCCTGGTCCTGCTGTGGCGACGCCGCTTCACCGCGGCACGCCTCGCCGCCGGCCTCGCCGTCGCCGGCGTCCTCTGGGGCTGGGCCGCCGCCCAGTACCCGGACCTCGTGGTCGGCAGCGCCACGGTCGCCTCCTCGGCGGCGCCCGAGGCCAACCTGGTGGCCCTGCTCATCGCCATCGCCGCCGGCATGCTCGTGATCGTTCCGTCCACGGTACTGCTCTTCCGCCTCTTCTCCCGTCCCGACCTCACCGACAGCCACCAGCCTCCGTCGGCCGTGCATGACTGAGTCAATCCCGGCCGCTTTGGTAGGGACAATTCGGTTGCGAGACTCACCAGAAGCGGCCCGAAGTCCCACTCCCACGCAGCGGACGGACAATTCGGACACTGGATGGTCGCGTGGTGTTGTAGCTGGCTGGTGATCCGCCGCCCTCGGCGGTGATCAAGGCGCCTGGCCGGCCCGGCCAGTAATGTGACGGGTCGGCGAGACGACAACTGGACGCGCGACGGAGGAGACACGGTGACGGCCGACGGGACTCAGGCGACGCCGGCGGACTACCGGCCGCGGCGGTCGGTGCTCTACATGCCGGGCGCGAACGAGCGGGCGCTGGAGAAGGCGAAGGGCATCGCGGCCGACTCGCTCATCCTCGACCTGGAGGACGCGGTCGCCCCGTCCGCCAAGGAGGCCGCCCGCGAGCGGGTCTGTGCTGCCGTGACCGACGGTGGCTACGGCCGCCGTGAGCTGATCATCCGGGTCAACGGGCAGGACACCGCCTGGTACGCCGACGATCTGCGGGCCGCGGCGAAGGCCGGGCCGGACGCGGTTCTCGTGCCCAAGGTCGGCTCGGCGGCGGAGGTGCATGCGATCGAGCAGGCCCTCGTCGCTGCGGGCGCACCGGAGCACACGAAGATCTGGGCGATGGTCGAGACGCCCATCGCGATGCTGCGCGCCCTGGAGATCGCCGAGGCTTCGCCGCGCCTCACCGTCCTGGTCATGGGCACCAACGACCTGGCCAAGGAACTGCGCGTCGAGCACGTTCCCGGCCGGGCGCCGCTGCTGGCCGGCCTCGGCCTCGCTCTGCTCGCCGCGCGGGCCGCCGGCAAGGCGATCATCGACGGCGTCTACAACAACGTCAAGGACGCCGAGGGCTTCGCCGCCGAGGCCCAGCAGGGCCGCGAGCTGGGCTTCGACGGCAAGACGCTGATCCATCCCGGCCAGGTCGCGCCGTGCAACGAGGCGTTCTCGCCATCCGCGGCGCAGCTCACCGAGGCCGCCGAGATCGTCAAGGCCTGGGACGAGGCGACGGCGGCCGGGCTCGGCGTCGTCACCGTCAACGGCCGGATGATCGAGAACCTGCACGTCGACAACGCCCGCCGGTTGCTCGCCGCGGACGCCGCCATCGCCGAGCTCGCCGCGTCCAGCTGACCGGCTGCGGCTGACCGGCTGCGGCGGGCCGGCTGCGGCGATCATCCAGGCGCGCTCGTCGGCTGATCGTCCTAGCCGGGCAGCGGCGGGCGGCGGCGGCCCGCCGGTCGGGGTTGGGATAACCCGAAGGTCGAACGTGGGTGTACCGGCTGGGAACCCCACGCCGCCGCGGGCAGGGTGGGAGAGGTCAGCCGGCGGCCGTCGGTAGTCGTCACGCAGGTGGGGGCAACCGGGGCCGGCGAGCGTCCCAGCTACCGCACCCCCGAGGCGTCGATGACCATGACCGTTCCGCCAGCGCCGGACTCCGATTCGGCGAAGCCGGCTTCTGTCGGCCCCATGGAGCCGGGTGTGTCCAGCCACCCGGCTCCGCCGGAGCCACGCCGCTCGACGCGTCGGCCGCGCTGGCGGGCGGCCCGCGAGTTCGGTTACTCGCTCGCGACGCTGCCGCTGGCGATCCTCGGGTTCGTCTACGTCGTCTTCTCGCTGTCCGCTGGTCCTGCGCTGTCGGTGACGTTCCTGGGCCTGCCGATGCTCGCCGGTCTGCTCGTCGGCGCGCGGGGCCTCGGTGCCGCGCAGCGAGGGCTGGTTGTCGGTGTACTGGGGGAGCACGTCGACGGGCCGCCGCCGTTCCGCCCGCAGCACCCCGGCGCCTGGCAGTGGATCCGCTCGGGACTGGGTGACGGCGCCGGTTGGCGGACGTTCCTCTACCTGCTGCTGAAGTTCCCGCTGGCGATCGGGATGACGGTCGCCGCGGTCGCCGGCTGGATCGGTGGCCTCGGCTACATCACGTACCCGGTGTGGCGGCACTGGCTGCCGGTCCAGCATGACGACCTGGGTCGCCCGCACCGCGGCGAGTCCTTCGGCGACAACTACTTCCTTGACACCTGGCCGCGGCTGCTGCTTGCGATCGGTGCCGGCGTGGTGCTCGTCGTGGTCGGCCTGTTCCTGGTCCGCGGTCTGGTGGCGCTGGACCGGATGCTGGTCCGCGGGCTGCTCGGACCGACCCGCCGCTCCCTGGAGAAGGCGCGGATGCGGGAGCTGGAACTCACCCGGGCCGCCGTCGTCGATGACTCCGCCGCCGCCCTGCGCCGCATCGAGCGGGACCTGCATGACGGCGCCCAGGCCCGGCTGGTCGCGATGGCGATGAACCTCGGCACCGTCCGCGAACAGCTCGCCACCGGCGGCGAGGATGTCGACCTGGAGGAGACCCGTTCCCGGGTCGACGCCGCCCACCGCGATGTGAAGGCGGCGCTCGTCGAGCTACGCGATCTCGCCCGCGGCATCCACCCGCCGATCCTCGATGCCGGCCTCGACGCGGCGCTGACGAGCCTCGCCGCCCGCGGCCCGCAGTCGGTGCAGGTCCGGGTCGACCTGCCGGACCGGCCGTCCGCCGCGATCGAGACGATCGCCTACTTCTGCGCCGCCGAACTGCTCACCAACGCGGCCAAGCACAGCCGGGCCAACGAGGTGTGGGTGACCGTCGTCGGCCAGGCCGGGCGGATGCGGATGACCGTGGCCGACGACGGCCGCGGCGGAGCGAGGTTCGACCGCGCCGCCAGAGGTGGCCTCGCCGGCCTCGTCGAGCGGGTCCGTGCCGTGGACGGCTCGCTGGACCTCACGAGTCCACCCGGCGGCCCGACCAGAGCCACCATCGACCTTCCCCTGCACGCCTAGCCAGGTCGTGCCCGGCCGGCGGTTCCCCGTGAACATTGCGGACACCGAGCCATGCGGAGGGACCGGCCGAGAGCGCACTTGTCCCAGGAGGACCTCGCCGCCGCTGATGGCGCGCTGCCCGTCGGGCCCGGGCACTGCTGGGCCTGACGTGCGTCGCGGTGTGCGCCGCTGTGCTCGTCGCGGCGCTGACCGCGATCGAGCGGCCGCAGCTCTATCTGCTCGTCGTGCTGTTCCTGCTGGCCGCGATGGCCTGGGCTGGTCTGCCGGGGACGCTCCCCCGCCGGGATCTGGCCGCCGCGACGGCGACGTTCGGCCTGTTCCTCGCCGCACTGGAGGCCCACAGCGTCTGGCTGTTCAGCTCATGGGGCAACAGGGAGTACAACAGCCCGCTCTTCGCCTATCGGGCCTTCGGCGGCCTGGTCGACACCATCCAGATGGTCGTGCCGGCCACGGTCATCGTCTGCCTCGTCACCGCGACCGTGATCAGCGGACGGCGACCCGGCTGGGCCGCCGCGATCTTCCCCATCAGCGTGACCTGGGCGCTGATGCCCCTTGCCGAGTTGATTCGCTACGACCGGTGGAGATGGGAGAACCCGCAGGTGACAGGCGGGTTCCTGCTCGTTCTCAGCGCCGTCTCGCTGGCGGCCGGGCTCGACCTGTCCCGCGCTGCCGGCCCGCGAGGCCCGGGGGAGCCGCACCCACCCGCGGCCGGTCGGGACATCGCCACGAACGAGTGAGGGAGTGTCCAGGACCGCGCGAGTGGCGCGGGCCCGGCGGCCCCGGGCCCGCGGCGGGTCAGATCTTCTTCGTTGCCTCGAGGGCGTCGAAGGTCTGCTGCCAGGGGAACATCGCCTTCCACGCCTCGATGTCGGGGACGTCCTCCAGGACGATGCCCTCGTAGTCGAAGATCACTTCGACGTCCCACGAGCGCAGGGTGGCGATGTTGGTCAGGAACGCCGGGTGGCGGGCGTGGGTGGGGTTCGGCGGCAGCGAGATGATGATCGGGATGCCGGAGCCGATGGTCTCGTTGAGCAGGCTCAGCGCCAGGGTGTCGGAGATCCCGGTCGCGAACTTGTTCACCGTGTTGAAGGTCGCGGGCGCCACGACCACCGCGTCCGGGATCGGGCGTTCCTCGTCGTCGTCCTCCACCAGGACGTACTCGCTGCGCACGGCGTGCCCGGTGAGATCGCCGAGCAGCGGGGCGTCGATGAACTTCAGCGACGCCGGCGTCGCGACGACCCGGACGTCCCAGTCGGCGTCCCGCGCCCGCTCGACGAAGGCGGGAAGGTCGCCGGCGGGATATCCGCCGCCGCAGACGACGATGTAAAGGGCGCGGTTTCCCACTGTCATGGCGATGCACCTGTCTCGAGGGCCGTGGTGGAGAGACGGGGAGTCGGGTAATTCGTGCCGATGGTCAGTTTCTCGCCGTCAGGCGCGGATTTCACTGGAATGGCCGAACGGCGGGCAAGGAGAGTTCCCAGGTCCCGCGTGGATCCGCCGGTCGACCCGGCCGCGACGGGCGGGCGGGTCCCGTCGCGGCGGCGGACGACCGTCGGAGCGGCCGTCAGATCCGGGTGAAGGCCTGCGCGTCCCGGCGGAACCGGTCCAGCTCGGTCAGGCTGATCGTCGGCCGGGCCTGGCGGGCCGCGTCGAGCAGGTCCTCGGTGCGCAGCGGCGAGGCGGCGGGGTCATGGCCGCCCTCGGGTCCGGCCGCGTCCGAATCGGGCTTGCCGGCCGGCCAGACGCCGTCCGTGGCCCGATGGAAGGCCGCCGCGGCCGAACGCTGCACGACCGCGGTGAGGTCCGCCGGGGTGAACAGGTCGGTGGCGGCGACGACCGCGTCCAGGTCGATCTCCGCCTTGTTGGCGATCCGCTCCAGCAGCCCGGCAAGCAGCACCCGGCGACCGGAGGCGTCCGGCGGGCCGACCGGCAGCACGAGGTCGAACCGACCGGGACGGACGAACGCCGGATCCAGCGCGGACACCGCGTTCGTCGCGCAGATCAGCAGCCGGCCCTGTACCCCGCGAAACAGTGGGATCGCCTTGAGCAGCTCGTTGACGACCGACTGGTTCTCCGGGCGGACCTCCCGGGACTGGGCGATCTCGTCGACCTCGTCGATGAACACCACGACCCGCTCCACCCCCATCAGGGCGTGGATCGCCGTGCGCAGCTCCGAGGCCAGCCCGGTGGCGCCCGAGGCCAGTCGGGACGGCAGCAGCTCCACGAACGGCCACTCCAGCCGGGCCGCGACCGCGCGGGCGAACGACGTCTTGCCCGTTCCCGGCGGCCCGAACAGCAGCATCGCGGTCGGGATGACCACGCCGTACGCCTCGGCCAGCTCCCGTTCCCGCACCGGCAGGAGCAGGCGCTTCTCGATCATCGAGCGCTCCTCCTCCATCCCGGCGAGGTTCGACCACTCCGACGCGCTCAGCAGCGACCCGCCCCAGCGTTCGACGGTCGACACGTCCGCCGGGCGCAGCGGGATCTGCTTGTCGTAGAGGACCTGCCCGGTCGCGGTGAAACCGCGGTTGAGGAACGCCTCCTCGTCGGGCTGACCGGGGTTGATCAGCGTGGTGATCCGGCGGCAGCCCACGTGCAGCAGCTGGTTCTCGACGGCCTGCAGCAGCCCGGAGCCGATCCCGTGGTGTCGCCACGCCGGAGCGATGGCGACGGTGAGCACCCGGCCCTGCCCGCCCTCCTTGCGCCCGACCGCGGCCCCGACGATGTGCTCGCCGGCCACGGCGACCACCGCCGGGGTTTCGGTGTCGGCGTCAGGCGAGTCGGCGCGCAGCGCCAGGACGGTGTCGGTCAGGTTGATCGGCGAGCCGCCCGGCGCGCCGTGCACCTCCTCCAACAGACGCACGGTGGCCGCGTAGTCGACGGTCTCGTACGGACGGATGTGCCAGATGGGCACGCTGGCTCTCCTTCAGGTCGGTCACCGACGGATCGTCAAGACGACTGTGCATCGCCGTCAGTGACGAACAGGCTGGGACCGATGGAGCTTTGTCGGGGGACCAAGGCATCGCCACCGGCGGACCAAGGGCGCGTCGCTGCCCGGGGGTGTTCCCCCGGGGAGGGTCGCCGCGGCGCTCGCGGGCCTGTGACCTGCGGCTCGCCAGTCCGTGTACCCGCTGGCGGGCGGGTTGTCGAGGGATGGCTGTGACGCCCGCCGCCGCCACCTTCGACACCCCGCCGACGGTCGGCCCGTCCGGGCGGACAGTGGACAGTCCGTGTTCGTCGCGGGATCGCAGTACCGGTCGCCCGAACCGGGCGGGTCGCGCGCGGAGGTGGTTCGATTCGTTTATGTCCCTCCTCTCGCGAAGCCGACCGAGTCCGTCCCTCGTGACGGCCGCCTTCCTGGTCAGCGGAGTCGTGCACCTGGTGCGTCCGTCGGTCTTCGAACCGCTCATCCCGCCGGCGCTGCCACGTCCCCGCGAGATCGTGTATGCCAGCGGCGTCGCCGAGCTGGCCTGCGCGGCGGGGCTGCTGGCGAAGGCGCGGTGGGCGGGACCGGCCAGCGCGGCCCTGCTCGTCGGCGTGTGGCCGGGGAACCTGCAGACGGCCCTGGACGCCACCACCCGCGTCCGCGAGGGCGGCGGCCAGCCGCGTCACGTCGCCACGGCTGTCCTGGCCTGGGCCCGGATACCGCTGCAGATCCCGATGATCCGCGCGGCTCTCGCCGCCCCCCGAGCTGACGCCTGACGAACCGCGCCCGCTCAGGCCAGCTACTGCTAACAGTTCAGGGCGTCTCGGAAAAGGCAGGAATCCTTTTCGGCAGAGGGTGCCCAGGCCTGATGAATCACGGCTCTACGGTGCATTGAGGAAGATCTTCAAATCGGGACAGGTGGGCGCTGTGACCGTGGAAATTGTGAGCCTGGGCTGCTGGTGTGACCTCGACGACAGCCGTCCGGGGTCGGCTTGGCTGGCGGGCACGGCGGGCCAGACTCCCGAATCGCTCAACGGGGTGTTGGATTTCCGCGTAGAAGAGACTGCGACGCTCTCCGACGGGCGTCGCCTCACATTGACCACTGACCGCGGCTGGAGTATCCGGCGACACGGTGCACCTGAGGGCGATACTCCGTGGGCTTATCTCACCGCCGAGGACGTCGAAGCGACAGCTCGGTTAGTGGTCCAGCCCGATGATGCGGAGGAGACGGGGGAGCCGCACACCTGGGCGCGGCTGGCAGAAAGTCTGCAGGCTCAGGGAGTGGCCACGACCCTCGAGAGACTCAAACTGTTGCCTTACCCGGTGACCTTCAGCCGTCGACTTCGCGAGCGACTCCCAGGGGCAGACTGAGCGCTACGTGAGCGTCCCGACTGTGATGACGTGACTGGCTGGTGGTCATTCACCGATCACGCGGGTGTCAGCAGACAGGTGCAGGTGCCGTGGGCGATGAGTTTCCCGTTCTCGGCGGTGACGGTGGCCTCGGCGGTGGCGGTGCGGCGGCCGACATGCACGGTCTTCGCCGTGCAGGACAGCAGGTCGCCGGTGAGGGCGACCGAGCGGACGAAGTTCACCTTGAGTTCCAGGGTCGTGTAGTAGGTGTCGGCCGGAAGGGCGGTGAACACGGCGCTGCCCATGGCGGTGTCCATCAGTGTCGCGAGGACCCCGCCGTGGACGGTGAACATGGCGTTCGCCGCGGCCGGCGACGGTTGCAGCGTCCACACCGAGCGGCCGACCTCGAGGCTGCCGAGGTGGATGCCCAGAGAGTGGCCCACTCCGATGCCGTCGGCGAGACCCTGCTTCAGCAGCGTCCGCAGGTCCGCCATGCGCCGGTCGATCTCGTCCGGGTCGGCGACGCCGTTCGGGTTCGCGGTGCCGCTGACGTTCGCGGTGCCGTTGACGTTCGCGGTGCCGTTGTGGTCCACGACCGAGCCCTCCTGTCGATGGTGCCGGTGGTCACGCTGGCCGGGTGGCCCCGCCGGCGCTGCTTTCGACCGGCCGATATGCCGCGACGATATCCGGGCTTCCCGCGCGAAGACCGGTGAACGTCGCGCCGGCCGCCGACGGGTGGGCAAACAATAGTGAAACGTGTGCCGTCCCGCCGGTGCCAATGGGCCGAAGGGTCGGTAAACGGCGCCCGTCGGAACCTCGGCGTATACCCTGAAATCCCGCGGCCCGCCGCGATGCGGCTCATTGTCCACGGTGATGGATCGATCGAAGAAATTCGTTATTCGTTGACCTTTCGATGCCCGATTGTCAGTCTTGGCTGCGGCGCTGATGCCACCTGGTAACCGCATCGAGAGGGGTGTCCATGCCGGCGTCGCGAGTGGGCAGCCCGGCCAGGCCTCCCCGGAGTCCCGCCGACGGCCCGGCAGCGGTCCCGCCCGCGCTGGAGTGCCACCTCCTGTCTTTGGCGGACGTGGCGGCCGGGTGGCCGGAGCCGCGCGACGGCCTCGGTAGGTCGATCGTGAGCCGGCTCGGGCACCTGCTGCTGGCGAGTGTGCTCGCCGAGCATCTCGGAGTCGCGTCCGCGGCCGACGTGCCGTTGGACGTCGCTCCGGGCGGCCGACCGGTGCCGCGCGGGGAGTCGGCGGCGGGGGCGCGGGCCGGGATCGCGCACGATCGGGACGTCCTCGTCGTCGGCTTCCACCCGGCGGGCTGCGCGGTCGACGTCGAGGACACGCCGGTGGCGTTGATCGCCGAGGTGGCCGGGCGGTTCTGCGCGCTCGACGAGCAGCTGCTCCTGCCGGCGGGCGCGGCGGTGCGCGGGCTGTGGTCAGCCAAGGAGGCCGTCGCGAAGTACACCGGCCTCGGGCTGCGGGCGGGGCTGCGGACCATCACCTTCGACGGCGACCCGCAGGCCGGGTGGGTCCACTCGCGCTACCCGGGTGCGCGGCGCCCGCCGCTGTGCCGGGTCGTCGAGACCCCCAGGCGTCACCTGGCGTTCGCGGTCGAGGTGCCCGCTTTCGTGGCACCGGGGGCCGAGGTGCCGGTCGTCGAGGCGCCGCTCGTCGAGGTGCATCGGTGGGTGCCGGCGACCTGGGTGCGGGAGGCCGGCGGCGCTCATCCCGCCCAGCTGGCGCGGGTGGCTCTCGCGCCGGCCGGGGAGCTGACCGACCTGGCCCGCGCGATCGCGGCGACCGCGCCGCCCACCAGTACAGGACGGGAGCACACCTGATGCGTGGCTTGACCCTGCCCGGGGCCCTCGACGAGGCGGCCGCCGGCCATCCCGACACCGCCGTGACCTTCCCCAGTTCCGCCGAACGCGTCCGCCTGGCCGACCTCGCCGCGGCCACGACCGCCCTCGCCCGCGGCCTGGTCGCGGGCGGCGCGGCGCCGGGCGA
>NZ_JALKFU020001181.1 GCF_023242965.2 Frankia sp. AgKG'84/4 | reverse complement strand
GGTCAGGACGATCTCGGCGAGGGAGCCGGCGGCGAAGCACCATTCGCCGCCGCGCTCGTAGACGGCGAACGGGCCGCCGGCGGCGCGGCGCGCGAGGTGGCTGGCCGCGGCGAGCGGGTCACCGGCCCAGGCCAGCGCCCGCTCGTGGTAGATGATCGCAACGCTCACCGGGACGCGCCGGCTTCCACGCCGCCGCGCGTGATCTCGCGGGCCGGGACCTGCCCGGTCAGCCGGGCGCTCAGGCGGGCGGGACGCAGATCGCACCAGTGGGCGAGGACATGCTCCAGGCAGGAGGACCGGTCGGCGTCGGCGAGCACCGTGCGCCAGCCCGCGGGCAGGGGGGCGAAGGTCGGCCACAGTGAACGCTGGCCCTCGTCGTTGACCAGGACGTGGAAGGTGCCGTTCTCGTCCTCGAACGGGTTCGTCGACATGCTGGTCCCGTCTCCTCGGTGCGCCGACTGCGCTAACGCAAGTAAGCTTTACCTAAGTTGTCGGGTACGTCTACCGATACCGGCAGGAAATTCCAGTTCGGCGCGTGACAAAGGCCCCGCTGACGCCAAGAGCTAACTCAACCGGCCCGCGTCGATACGCAGTGTTCGGGGCAGGCGCTCGATCGTCGCCGGGCGATGCGCGATGACGATCAGCGTCCGGCCGTCCCGCAGCCGCTCGACCGCGTTCTCCAGCCGCTCGGCGATCTCCGGATCGAGGTCGGCGGTCGCCTCGTCGAGCAGCAGCACCGGCGGGTCGACCAGCGCCGCGCGCAACAGCCCGACGATCTGCCGCTCGCCGGCGGAGAGCCGTTCGCCGCGCGCGCCCAGCTCGGCGTCCAGCCCGCCCTCGCGCCGGTCGACCCAGTCGGCGAGGCCAAGCTGGTCGACCGCCCGCGCCATCGCCGCGCGGTCCGGCGCCCCAGGCGCCAGCGCCAGGTTCTCCGCGAGCGTGCCGGTGATGATGTGGACCTGCTGCGGGATGAGCACGATGCGTTCCCGCACGCGGGCCGCCGGCACGGTCCGCAGATCCGTGCCGGCGAACCGCACGGTGCCGGCGTCCGGCTCGTAGAGGCCACTGAGCAGCTTGGCGAGCGTCGTCTTGCCCGAGCCGGTGACGCCGACCAGACCGGCGCGGTCCCCGACCGGGAAGGCGACGGAGATGTCGCGCAGGACCGCGCCCCGGTCGCCGTAGGCGAAGTGCAGGCCCTCGGCGACCAGGTCGCCGCGCGCGGGCAGCTCCACCGCCGACCCGCCGGGCCCGGCGACTGGCCCCGGATCGCCGGCGGGCAGCGCGTCCAGCAGGTCGACCAGGCGGGCGAGCCCCACCCGGGCGACCTGCGCCTGCCCGGCCAGGCTGGACAGGGTGAGCATGCTCTCGAACAGGTTGCGGGTCGCCACCACGAACACGACGACGGTGCCGACGCTGAGCTGGTCCGCGCGCACCAGCCAGACGCTCAGCAGCAGCAGCGCCGCCGTCGCCAGTCCCTCCAGCAGGCCGAACAGCTCCAGGCGGGTCTGCACACCGATGGCCCGCTCGTTGCCCGCGAGCAGCGCGTCGTTCTCGACCCGGAACCGGCGGATCCACTCCTGCGGCCGACCCGGCGCCACCAGCGCCTCGTGCGCCGTCAGCGTCTCGGTGAACGTCGCCGTCATCCGCGCGTCGGCCGCCGCCTGCCCGCCGAACGCCGCCGGGGCCCCCCGGTTGAACCAGGCCACCACGGCGATCGCCATCGGCACGAACAGCACGATGAGTAGCAGCGCGAGCAGCCACGAGTAGATCAGCAGGATCACCGTAGTGAGCACGATGGTCAGTCCGACGCTGAGCAGGATCGGCAGCTGGTCGCGGAAGAACAGGGTCAGGTCGGCGATCTCGCCGGTCGAGCGGCGCAGCAGGTCGCCGGTGCGGTGCGCCTCGACGAAGCGCAGCGGCGCCCCGGCGAGCCGCTCCACGACGAGGTCGCGCAGCGCCCGGATCGTCCGCTCCCCCGCCCGCGACAGCAGCACCTCCGACCAGCGCAGCAGCACCAGCCGGGCGAGGATCAGCCCGACCAGCACGACGACGGCCCACCACAGCTGGCTCCGGTGCCGGCCGGTCACGGCGTCCACGCCCCAGCCGATGGCCGGGGCGATCGCCACCACCGCGCTGGTGCTGGCCACACTGGCCGCCAGCGCGCCGATCATGACCGCCCGGTGCGGGCGCACGTACGGCCAGCAGCGCCGGAAGATCCCCCTGGTCGACGGCTCCTCGGTCAGCGCCCGGATCTCAGCCACCGATGCCTCCCGCTCCGACTGTCATGGCATCGGCGGCCGGGCCGTCGATGGCCGTGCCGTCGGCGGGCGTGCCGTCGGCGGGCGTGCCGTCGGCGTTCAGGTACAGGACGCGGTCGGCGGCGGCGAGCACGGACGGCCGGTGGGAGATCACGACGAGCGCGGTGTCCGGCGCCCAGGCCCGCAGCCGGCGAAGGATCGTGGCCTCGGTGTCCGCGTCGACCGCCGCGGTGACATCGTCGAGGATCAGCACCTCCGGACGGCCGATCAGGCCACGGGCGAGGGCGAGGCGCTGGGCCTGGCCGCCGGACACCGTCGCGCCGCGTTCCCCGAGCACGGTGTCGTACCCGTCGGGCAGGCCCGCGACGAAACCGTCGACCGCGGCGACCTCGCAGGCGGCGCGCAGGGCCGCGGGCTCCACGTC
>NZ_JALKFU020001180.1 GCF_023242965.2 Frankia sp. AgKG'84/4 | reverse complement strand
GGCGCCACGGTCATGGCGACGCCCGCGACGTTCGTGGAGTTCTCCCGGCAGCGGGGTCCGGCGCCCGGTCGCGGCCGAGGTCCTGTAGCTCCTCGCCGGACAGCCCGGTGACGAAACTCAGGTAGCCGGGGACCAGCGGCAGCACGCACGGAGACAGGAACGACAGCAGTCCGGCGGCGGCCGCGACCGGCGCGGCCAGCAGCACCGGCCCGTCGGTGATGAGCCCGACCGCACTCACGTCTCGGCCCGCAACCGGGTCAGCACCGGGGCGATGTCCTCGGGCAGCACTCCGCCGGTGAACCTGGCGGCGATGCGTCCCTGCGGGTCGAGCACGACGGTCGAGGGCAGGCCCAGCGCCACCGGCCAGCCCGCCGCCAGTGTGCCGAGACGGTCGACGATGCTCGGGTAGGGGGTGCCGGCGTCGCGGGCGAAGGCCCTGGCACTGGGCAAGGGGTCCTTCTCGTTGACGCCGAGGAAGGCCACCTGCGGGTTGGCCCTGGCAAGCGACGCCAGGCCCGGCGACTCGGCCCGGCACGGCGCGCACCACGAGGCCCAGAAGTTGAGGACGACGATCTTCCCCCGGTACCCGGCCACGCTGATCGCCTTGCCATCGAGGTTCTTGCCGGACAGCGCGGGCGCCGCGTGCCGGCTACCGGCGGGCACGAAGTCCTTCCCGGCGGCCTGCTGGACGAAGCCGTAGCCGTCCCCGCCGGTCGCGTCCGCTGCGTTGCCGCTGGTGGAGCACGCGCTCAGCACTCCGACGAGCGCCAGCACCAGCCCCAGCGCGACCGCCGCCACCACCGGCCGGAAACCGCTTCGGACACCGTTGATCCACGGCAGGTCCGACCCGTCACCAGACGCGGACCGCCGTCCCTTCTCCGCCACGCCCTTCAGTATGTGCCCCGCCCCTTCCGTCACCGGCACCCGTCTACGACCAACTGTAGAACTCGACTCAGCGTAGGCGCCGGGACCGGCAGACGCGCGTGTGCTTCCCCACGCGCGTGCCGGCCGGCACCCCGGCACCCCGGCACCCCGGCACCCCGGCACCCCGGCACCCCGGCACCCCGCGAGAATCAGCCGCGACGTTGTGGCGCGGTCACGGTTCGACCGGCACGGGCCGGTAACGGCGCAGGTGGAAGCAGGCGGTCGCGCGGACCAGGCCGGCGGGCCACCGTTCCCGCGCCCGGGCGCTCAGCTGCGCGGGCCCGAGATGGTGGCCGGTGGGGCCCATCATGGCCAGGTCGACCGTCTCGGCCAGGGACATCGCCAGCGCGACGTCGAGGGTTTCGGTCGACTCCGGCACGAACCGGCTGGCGAACCGCTCGTCGAGGCGGTCGCCCTTGTCCGGCTGGATGCCGACGAGGCCGAGCGGTTCGCGCAGTTCGGCGAGATGGCCCGGCGCCGGAGTGACGATCAGCAGCGTCCCGGCCGGGTGCAGCACGCGGCGCATCTCGGCGGGATGGCGCGGGGCGAAGACGTCCACCAGGACGTGGACGCACCCGTCGGCAACCGGCCAGGCGGCCCCCGCGTCGAAGCCGACGGCCCCGATCCGGGGATGCGCCCGGGCCGCGCGGCGCAGCGCGTGGCGGGACACGTCGACGGCGACGCCACTGGCACCGGCGGGCAGGGCGGCCAGCACGCCGGCGAGGTGATGGCCGGTACCGGCGCCGATCTCGAGGACCGCCGGGGCCGGCTCGTCACCGCTCGCCGCCGCGGCGAGTTCGCCGAGCCGGTCGGTGAGCGGACGATAGTGGCCCGCGCCGAGGAACGCCTCGCGCGCGGCGATCATCTCGGCGCCGTCCCCGGTGATCCGGCGCGCCCGCCCGGTGCGCAGGTTGAGGTAGCCGCCGCGACCGAGGTCATAGCCGTGCCCGGCGGCGCAGCGCACCTGGCCGTCGGCCAGGCTCAGCTCCGCGGCGCACACCGGGCAGCGCAGCACCGGCAGCGCCGACGCCAGGCCGGTGCCGGTCAGGCGCCGACCGAGCCGGGGGTGTTGGCGGTCGGGCCGGCCGGCTCGGCGTACTCGACTCCGGTGAGCCGCTCGCCCTGGTAGACCGCCGTGGTAACACTGGCGAGGCCGCACTGGCGCCGGTCCGGGCGGTGCCACAGCCGCAGACCTTCCAGCGCCCGGCGCGCCGTCCACACCGGCAGCTGATGGCTGACGAGCACCACGTGGCGACCGAGGTGGGCGTCGCGCCACTCGGCGACGGCGGCGAGCATCCGCGTGGCGATCTCGTCGTAGGGCTCGCCCCAGGACGGCCGGAACGGGTTGGCGAGCAGCCGCCACATCCGCGGATAGCGCAGCACCGCCGGGCCGGCCTCGAACGTGCGGCCCTCGAAGGCGTTGCGGCTCTCGATCAGGCGTGGATCGACCTGGACGGTCAGGCCGTGGGCGGCCGCGATCGGCGCCGCGGTCTGCTGAGCCCGGTCCAGCGGGCTCGCCACCACGGCCGCGACGTCCAGCCCGGCGAGGAACTCCGCGGTGACCTTGGCCTGGCTCTGGCCCTTGTCGGACAGACCGAAGCCGGGCAGCCGTCCGTAGAGGACCTTGCCGGGGTTGAAGACCTCGCCGTGGCGGACCAGGTGGACCCTGGTCGGGCCGCCCCCCGGGGCACCTGCCGCGGCGGTCATGAGCGGGCCCCGTCCACCCCGGCGGACGCCGGCTCGGGGACCGCCGCCGCCG
>NZ_JALKFU020001179.1 GCF_023242965.2 Frankia sp. AgKG'84/4 | reverse complement strand
GCGCGCGACAGCCCTGGCCACCCCGCCGCCGGCCGCTGGCTACTCACGCGGAGTCACCGGCAACGCGGCAGGCCTCCCGTGAACGTCAGAACGACCCGGCCGAGGGCACGCCGCCGGGCACCCCCGCCAACCGGCACCAAGGTGGGGTCCCCCACCAATTCGTCTACCGAATCGCGTACCGGCGGATCTTGCCCGATGTGCCGGATTAGCGTCATATGTGCTGCTGGTAGCGGCCCCAGATGCCCCCGTTGCCGCCCACCGTCCGTAAGCCCGCCAGCCCTCACAGCCGCGAAAACGGGCCTCGCCGTCCCAAACATCGCAATCGCCCGCACCGACACGAAAGGGGAAGGAAAAACGGATCATCGACACCCGGCCACCCGAGGCGCGAGCATGAGCACAGAGCGCCCGCACCCCTCCGAACCCCCGCCGGCCAGGCGCCCAAACCCAGCGCCCAATCCCTCCCCAGCGCAACACCGACTCCCCAACCAGCCCAGAAGACCGGTCAGCCCAACTGCCAGCCAAGGAATCCGCAATGCGTCGACCCGCACCCGGCCAACACCAAAGGCCGCGAAGAGTCAGCTCTCCGGCACGCATTGCATGGGTTGCCGCAAGCCCCTGAGAGGGGGCAGCATGAAAAGAAAGATCGCGTGGGCGTACGTGGTTTCGAACCACGGACCTCTGCCGTGTGAAGGCAGCGCTCTACCCCTGAGCTATACGCCCTTGCGGGTGGGACCACCATACACGCCCGCGATCGGGTGCCACGCAGGGGGTCCGACCGGATGGATGGGGTCATGTCGTCCGTCCCGCCCGGTGGTCGGACTGGACCGGGTTCGCCGCGACTGGTCAAGGTTGGGGCCCACCCGGACGGGGAAGACTGAAGGTGGAACGGCCTCGGCAGGTTGGACCGTTACTCGGGGGGACAGACGGACGTCACGGATAGTCATCACCGATCCTCGTACGTACGGGATCAATCCGTTGACGGACCGTTCTGGCATCCACCGCGAGAAGGGTTCACCCTTCCGGGCAGGACAAGCCGCCCAAACTGCCGTAACGGATGTTGTCTTGGCATAATCTTGTTTCCAACGGGACTCGGAGAGGGAACTATCCCGTTACACGGGTGCTCGCCCGCACCATCGCACCATGAGAGGCCGCCCGATGACTATTCGTCACGATTCGATCACCGCCGAACTCGCCCTTCGTCTCGTCGTCCCCGGCGGCGCACCCGTGCCGGTCGCCGCCACGGTCCGCTACGAGCCGGCCGACCCCTACGCCATCAGCATCGGCTTCCGTACCGGCGCCGATGAGGTCGTGGAGTGGACCTTCGCACGCCAGTTGCTCAGCGACGGAGTGCGCCGGCCTGCCGGCGATGGGGACGTCCAGGTGTGGCCGGCTGCCCAGTCCGGCGGACGCATCGTCTGCCTGTCGTTGTCCAGCCCCTCGGGACACGCGTTGTTCGAGATGCCGCGATCCGAGGTTCTGGCATTCCTGCGTCGAACATATTCAGCGGTGCCGCTTGGCGGCGAAAGTGACATCATCGATCTTGATGCAGAGCTAGCCCTGTTGATCTGGGGCGGTCCCGAGCGGTGATCACACCGGGGTCGGGATCGCTGCCCGGCCCCGGCAACCCGGTGCGGGCACTCATCGGAGGCGGGAATCCAGCGTTTCCGTCGTCCGGAACCAGAACGGTTCGATCCACCAGATAAGGCGAGCATCCAATCGCCCGGCCGGGACCTCCGGCCGGGCGGTTCGTCGTTGCGGGCCCGCGGTGAGAGGCGCAGCCCCCAGGCGGCCTCCGACCCGGGCAGCTCCCGCGGTGAGGTTCCCCCGCCGCGGTGGGCCGTCCGCGTCAGGAACTGGCCAGGCCGACGAGCCGGGCGGCCTTCAGCTCCGTCTCCCGCCACTCCCCCTCGGGATCGCTCCCCCAGGTGACGGCCGCACCCGTGCCGAACCGCAGTTGATCGCCCACGAACCAGAAGGTGCGGATACCGACGGACAGCCAGCCACGATGGCGGTCGGCGTCGACCCAGCCGATGCCGCCGCAGTAGGGACCGCGCGGCACCGGCTCCAGCTCGCGGATGATCCGCAGGGCGCTCGACTTCGGCGCTCCGGAGACCGACCCGGCCGGATTCGCCGCCGCGATGAGTTCCGGCCAGCCGACGGCCGGACGTAACCGGGCCCGCACGGTCGAGACGAGATGGACCAGCCCGGGATGGTGCTCGACCGCGCACAGGGCGGGCACGGTGACCGAACCCGCCCGAGCCACCCGGCCAAGATCATTGCGCACCAGGTCGACAATCATGATGTTCTCGGCGACGTCCTTCTCGCCGAGATCCCCCACGGTGCGTCCGGTGCCCTTGATCGGGCCGGAGTGCACCACATCGCCGTCCCGCTCGAGGAACAGCTCCGGCGACGCGCCCGCGATGCGCAGGCCGGCCTCGGGAACGTCGAGCACGACGGCGTAGGGCGCGGGGTTACCAGTGGCCAGGACCGCGGCGAGGGCCGCCGGGTCGGCGCCGAAAGCCGGGTCGCCGGCGCGGACCGGCAGCGGCGCGGACATCACCCGGCAAAGGTTGACCTCGTAGACATCGCCCGCGGCGATCCGCGCCCGGATGGCCCGCGCGCCGGCGACGTAGGCGTCGCGGTCGAGGCTGGTCGTCCAGGAACCCACCGACGGACCCTGCCAC
>NZ_JALKFU020001178.1 GCF_023242965.2 Frankia sp. AgKG'84/4 | reverse complement strand
GCGCCCCGCCGCCTGGCGGCCGGACGGCCGGCGACCGGAACGCGTCCCGGTCGGTGGATCCGGCGATCGTCCCCGCGATGCCGGTGGCGCACGACACAGCCCCGGCGCCCGCGCCGCCGGGTTGGAGTTCCTTCACGGACCCCGACACCGGTTGGTCCGTGGCCTATCCCACCGGCTGGCGGCGGCAGGCGGGTCCCGGCGGCCCCGGTAACGTCGACTTCATGGACCCGGTTTCCGGGTCGTTCCTACGAGTGGGTAGCGTCAGGCAGGCAAACACTTCTGCGATCGTGGACTGGCAACGCAACGAGGCCGGTTTCGTTCGGAGCGTGCAGGACTATCGGCGCGTACGACTCGCTTCCAGCGACGGTGGAGACGGCACCAACCAGGCCGACTGGGAGTTCACGTACCGCAGGTCGGACGGGGTCATGGTGCATGTGCTCAATCGGGGCGCGATTCGCAACGGCCACGGATATGCGCTCTACTGGCATACCCGGGAGGATCTGTGGTTGCAGGATCAACCATTGCTGCGCCAACTCTTCGAAACCTTCCGGCCCGGTCCGTGATGTCACCTTTCGTCGGGTTTCCGACGTCCGTGGCAGCCGAAAACACGCGGGCTGTCGCGCACGTAGATGCGTCCGTCTGTCAGACTTGACACGATGGCCAAATCGGCAAGCGTGCCCTCGGACACCGACCGGCACGGCACCCCCCGCTACGTAGCGCAGCGCTACCGACTCGACACGCCCATCGGGCGCGGTGGAGCCGGTGTCGTGTGGCGCGGTGAGGACGAACTCCTCCAGCGGCCGGTGGCCATCAAGGAGATCCTCGTCCCGATGGCCGGCGCGCAGAACGAGCGCGACGCGATCCGGGCCCGGGTCCTGCGCGAGGCCCGCGCCCTCGCTCGGCTGCACAGCCCCGCGATCGTGTCCGTCTACGACGTGGTCGAGGAGCATCAGCGGCACTGGATCGTCATGGAGCTCGTCGACGCGGACAGCCTCGGCGACGTGATCCGCACCCACGGCCCCCTGCCGTTCGACCAGGTCGCCGCCATCGGGCTGGCCCTGACCGACGCGCTGGCCGCGGCGCACTCGGCCGGCGTGCTACACCGCGACGTGAAGCCGGGCAACGTCCTGCTCGGCCGGGACGGCCGGGTCCGCCTGACCGACTTCGGCATCGCCGCGACCGAGGGCGACGTTACCCTCACGGGAACCGGCGCGCTCGTCGGCTCCCCCGCATACATAGCGCCCGAACGGGTGCGCGGCTCCTCCGGCAGTCCCGCCAGTGACATGTGGGGGCTCGGCGCGACGCTGTACTCCGCCGTCGAGGGTCAGCCCCCGTTCGAAGGCCCGGAGACCTACGCGGTGCTCACCGCCGTCGTCGAGGGGCGCCGGCGCGCGTTCCGGCTCGCCGGCCCACTGCGCAATCTACTCAGCGACCTGATGGACCGTCCCGCCGAGGAACGGCCCGCCGCCGCCGAGATCCGCCGGCGTCTCATCCCCGTCGCCCGCAACGCGAACCCGGTCCCGGCCTCGGTGATGCACGCGAAGCCCCGCGGAGAGATCGACACCGCCGGGCCGAGCGCCGCCGACGTTGGCCTGGAGAACCTCGACGACGCCGTGGACCAGGCCGCCGCGGTTGACCCCCCGGCGGCCGCGCGCACCGGTCCGTCCGGCGGTGGCACCCGTTCCACCGGTCCGCAGACCGGCGGAACCCCGGCAGCCGGGCGGCTGGCCGCGGCCGGCCCGCTGGGTGCGGCGTCCCCTGCGGACGCGGAGGTGACCGCCGACCCGGTGCCGGACGTCCCGGACGCGACCGCGATCTCACCCGCGACCGGCGGCAAGCCCTGGCCACCGCGCCCGGACACGGCGTCACCCACGTCACAGCCGCGAACCAGGCCGCATCCCGATCACGACGCGCTGACCCAGATCAGGCCGGCCGCGCAGGTCTCGGGACCGACCCGCGGCGGCGCCGACGACGAGACCCGCATCGGCACCGCCCCCCTGACCGCGGCCGAGTTCGCGATGCTGGACGACGACCACGCCGCCGGACTGGTGCCGCTGGACGACGCCCGGCGACGGGCCGAACCGCAGCGTCGCGGCGCGCCCGAGGAGTCCGGCGCCGGCAGGCACAAGGCAGACCGTCGGCGCACGATCGCAGTCGTGGCCGGTGCGGTCGCCGCCCTCGCCGGCGCGGCCATCGCCTTGGCCGTGACGCTGTCCGGAGGTGGCTCCGCCGCCCAGCCCAGCGACGTCACCGCGCAGGAGACGACCCCGCCACCGGCCACGGCGACCAGAACCCACACGGCGACGCCCTCGCCGACGTTCAGCGCACCGATCGTGGTGACGCCGGAGCGGCCGCGTTACACCCGCCGCCCGCGCGAGACGACACCCCCCGCGCCGGAGCCATCGCTCACGCCCGACCCGACCGTCGAGCCGACGCCCTCGGCCCCGACGCCCAGCGCACCGGAAACGACGTCGGCCTCGCCCACCCGCCCGGCCCCGACGACCACGGCCCCGGTGCCGCCGACCAAGCCGGCGCCCACCACCACCCCGGCGCTGCCCCCGACGACTGCACCCGCGCAGACCGGGTAACGCTCGCCGTGGGGGGGGGGGGGGGGGGGGGGGGGCGGGGGGCGGGGGGGGGGGGGGCGGGGCGGGCGCGGGGGGGCGGGGCGGGGGGGGCGCCGCGCCGC
>NZ_JALKFU020001177.1 GCF_023242965.2 Frankia sp. AgKG'84/4 | reverse complement strand
CTCCTCGGGACCGCGGTAGCCGTGGCCGCCGTGGGTGAACACGCCGCGCACATCGAGGCCGAGGTCCGCGGCCTGCCGCGCGAGCGTCGCCGCCGCGGTCGGGCGGACACCCGAGCGGCGCCCACCCGAGTCGATCTCGATCATGACCGCCAGGGGCGGCTGTCCGCCGACGGCGCCGGCCAGCATCCGCGCCGCCGCGGCCGAATCGCAGCCCACCGCCAGCGAACCGACCTGTTCCCGCAGCTCGGCCAGCCGGCGGGCCTTCGCCGGCGACGCCCACAGTGGGTAGGCGATGAAGACGTCGTCGAACCCGTGCGCCCCGAAGAGCGCGGCCTCGCCCAACGTCGCGACCGTGATGCCACCGGCGCCCGCCGCGGCCTGGATCCGAGCGATCTCTACGCACTTGTGCGTCTTCACGTGGGGACGCAGCGACACCCCGCGCGAGCTCATCCACCCCGCCATCGATCGCGCGTTGCGCTCGACGACGTCCAGGTCGACGACGACAGCCGGGGTGTCCAGCTCGGAGTACGCGGCCTCGGGCTCGAAACGGTGGCCTGACGTGTTCACATCCGCTCCCGTCGACCTCCCCCGATGCCGGGCCTCCCGGTCGGCTACCTGACCGGAGTGCGCGGCTGGGCCGCCGGGCTGGCGATCGCGCCGCCGCGCGCCACCGGCGCGGGGCCCGCGACCTCGCCGAGCTGGCGAATGCCCGTCGTCAGGCCGCCGACCAGGTCACCGAGGGCGAAACTGGACGACATCGTCAGCGCGGCCAGCGCCGCCGCGCTGTCACCGATCCGCGAGCGGGCCGCCGGTGTCGTCGCGACCCGCACGAAGCACTGCCCCGGCGAGACGACGATCAGCGCGGCCGGATCCCGCTGCGGATCCTCGACGAGGGTGGACAGGATCCGCTCGGCGGCGAGCCGAACGTCGCCGCGCAGCGGACCGACCCGGACGCTGAACAGGACACCGCTGTGCTTCGCGGCCTGCTCCAACGCCCGGTCCAGCCGGTCCAGCTGCTCGGGGCTGAATGCCTCACCAGCTGCCACTGGCCCCGCCCGCCCCTGGAACCGCCTTCTGCTCCCGCTCACCGTCGATCTCCTCGGGCCGGGTGCCGATCCAGATCTCGTCGTGCTCCCAGGGCTGGCCCGGTCGGTAGCGCACCGGGCCGCTGCTGCGGCTCGACCACGCCGCCAGCAGCGTCGCGACCAGGAATCCGCCGACGATCGCGCCGCCGTAGATGCCCCAGGTCTGGAGAGCCGTGAGCGGGTCGGGGTTGTACCTGGTGCCGATCTCCGAAGCGGAGGCGGTGGCCGCGAACACCGGCACCGCGAAAAGCGCGAGGCCGGCGACCGTCAACACCCTGCGCAGGGCCGAAGCCCGGGACCAGCGCGGTTGACTAGAAGTCACGCAGCGAAGGTTACCGGTAAGTGGGCCCTGGGTCCTCCGTCAGGGGTATCGAAGGTCCCCCAGCGGCGGGAAGCCCCCCAGGCGGCGGGGACGTGGGGGCCGCTGGATCGGACTGCACCTCGCCGAGCACGGCCGCCAGGCGGGCGACGGCCGGGTCCACGAGCAGCCGTTCGATCGTGACCTCCGCCCCGTCGCCGTCGCGCACGGGCAGTCGCCAGTTCGGGTACTCGTCGATCGTCCCCGGCAGGTTCGGCTGGTGCAGATCACCGAGCGCGTCACCGGGAGCCGCGAGCACCACCCGGCACGGCGAGCGAACCAGCAGCCGGTGCAGCGCCAGCGCGAGTTCGGCCCGGACCTCCGGGGCGAACTGCCGCTCCCCGTCCCCCGCCGCCTGGTCCCCCGCCGCCTGGTCCCCCACCGCCTGGTCCCCCGCCGTCCGGGCGGCGATGTCGGCGCCCAGCAGGCCCTCGGCGCGCAGCAGGCCCTCGGCGCGCAGCAGGTCGATCAGATCGTCCCGCTCCGCCCGCCAGCCGGCCCACTCCGCCCGCGCGGAGCGGCTCAGCAGGCCGAGTCCGGCGCGCACACGCACGTGCTCGCCTTCCAGGTAGCCCGCCGCCGTGGGCAGGTCGTGGGTGGTGAGGCTGGCCATCGTCGCCGTCCGGTAGCGGGCCGGAGGCAGCGCGGCGCCGTCGCCGTCGCGCTCGAACCACAGGACCGTCGAGCCGAGCACGCCGGCGCCGGTGAGGGTCGTCGCCACGGACGGCTCCACCGTGCCCAGGTCCTCGCCGACGACCAGTGCGCCGGCCCGGTCCGCCTCCAGCGCGATCACGCCGAGCATCGCCGCGGCGTCGTAACGCACGTAGGTTCCCCGCGCCGCGCCCGCACCGGGCGGGATCCACCACAGCCGGAACAGGCCGAGGATGTGGTCCACCCGCAGGCCGCCGCCGCGGCTGAGCACCGCGGCGACCATCTGCCGCAGCGGGGCGTAGCCGGTCTCGGCGAGTGCCGAGGGCCGCCACGGCGGCAGGCCCCAGTCCTGGCCCTGCTGGTTGAAGGTGTCCGGGGGGGCGCCGACGGTCGCGTCGACCGCGAGGATGTCCTGCAGCGACCAGGCATCCGCCCCGCCCGGGTCGACGCCGACCGCCAGGTCGTGCACGATCCCCACCGCCATCCCGGCGGCGCGGGCCGCGGCCTGCGCGGCGGCGAGCTGATCGTCACAGCGCCGCTGGAGCCACGCGTGGAAGGCGATCCGGTCGGCGAGCTCGACCCGGGCCGCCGCGACCGCCGGGG
>NZ_JALKFU020001176.1 GCF_023242965.2 Frankia sp. AgKG'84/4 | reverse complement strand
GCCGTGGGGGACCGCCCGGCGTCGGCGAGACCGCCGGTCCAGGCGGAACACACCCCTGCCGATCCGGCCGGGCCGAACCCGCCGGCACCCGGGGGCCCCGCGGCGCCGGACGCGGTCGCCCGGCTACTCGCCGAGCTCGACGCGCTCGTCGGCCTGGAACCGGTGAAACGGGAGGTCGCCACCCTCGTCGGCCTGCACCAGGTCGCCCGGCGGCGCCGCCAGGCCCGCCTCGCCGTCCCGCCGATGTCACGCCACCTGGTCTTCGCCGGCCCGCCGGGCACGGGAAAGACGACGGTCGCGCGGCTGTTCGGGCAGATCCTCGCCGCGCTCGGCGTGCTGCGCACCGGCCAGATCGTCGAGGTGGCGCGGGCCGACCTCGTCGCCGAGCACGTGGGCGGCACCGCCGTGAAGACCACCGGGCGCTTCGAGGAGGCCCTCGGCGGCGTGCTGTTCGTCGACGAGGCGTACACGCTCACCCCGGAGGGATCGCACGACTTCGGCCGGGAGGCCATCGACACGCTGGTGAAGCTGATGGAGGACCACCGCGACGACGTCGTGGTCGTCGTCGCCGGCTACTCGGCGCAGATGCGCACGTTCCTCTCGGCCAACCCGGGCCTCGCCTCCCGGTTCACGAAGACCATCGTGTTCGACAGCTATGCCAGCGCCGAACTCGTCACGATCGTGGAGCGGCTGTGTCGCGGCCACCGCTACGCGTTGGAGTACGAGACCCAGCAGGCCCTGCTGGCGCATTTCGAGAAGCTGCCCCGCACCGAGACGTTCGGCAACGCCCGCGTCGCCCGGGGCGTGTTCGAGGAGATGCTCGGGCGTCAGGCGTACCGGCTGGCCGGCACCCCCGACGTCCCCGAGCTCGAACTGGCCCGGCTGCTGCCCGAGGACATCGCCGAGGTCGACACCGGTGGCCGCGGCGTGGCCGGGGAGGGCAATGGCGCGGTCGACGGGCTGCTGCGCCAGCTCGACGAGATGATCGGCCTGGCCGAGGTGAAGCGGGAGGTCTGCGACCTTGTCGACCTCATCGCGTCGACGAAGGCGCGGCTGCTCGCCGGCCTGCCCGCGCCGTCACTGGCACGCCACCTCGTCTTCGCCGGGGCACCCGGCACGGGCAAGACGTCGGTGGCCCGACTGTACGGGCAGCTGCTCGGCGCGCTCGGCGTGCTGCGCTCCGGCCAGCTCGTCGAGGTCGCCCGCGCCGACCTGGTCGGTCAGTTCGTCGGACACACGGCGGCGCGCACCACCGAGGTGTTCGAGAAGGCCCGCGGCGGTGTGCTGTTCATCGACGAGGCCTACACCCTCACCGCCCACGGTGAGGGCAACGACTTCGGCCGGGAGGCCATCGACACGCTCGTGAAGCTGATGGAGGACCACCGCGACGACGTCGTGGTCATCGCGGCCGGCTACACCGCCGACATGGCCCGGTTCCTGGCCGGCAACGCCGGTCTCGCCTCCCGGTTCAGCCACCAGATCACCTTCGCCTCCTACGCCCCCGACGAACTCGTGGCGATCTTCGAGCGCCTTGCCCGGTCGTCGGGCTACGAGCCGCACCCCGACGCCCTGGACCTTCTCGCCCGGCACTTCGCCGCCCTCGAACGCGGCGAGACGTTCGGCAACGGCCGGTACGCCCGTCAGATGCTCGACCGGGTGATCGTGCGCCAGGCCGGCCGGCTGCGCTCGATCGCCGCCCCGACCCACGCCGACCTGCAGCGGCTCCTCCCCGGCGACGTCACCGCCGCCCTCACCCCCCGCTGACCCCGCGCAGCTCGGTGCACTCGGCCTGGCGGCGCAGGGAGCGCAGGGCGTAGTGCACACGGCTCTTGACCGTCCCCTCGGGAATGCCCAGCGCCACCGCGGCCTGCGCGCAGGTCCGGTCCCGCAGGTACACCTCGGCGACGGCCGCCCGGTGCTCCGGCCAGATCCGCCCGAGCATCCCCTCGACCACCGTCGTGAGGGAGACGGCGTCCGCGTGGTCCGGCGCGGTGGCGACCTCGGTGTGCTCCGCGGCGAGCTCGAGTTCCAGCGGCCGGGACCGCCGCGCGCGGTGGCCGTCCACGGCCAGGTTGTGCGCGACCCGGCGCAGCCAGCCGTGCACCGATCCCTGTTCCGGGGTCAGCCGGTCGCGATGGTGCCAGGCCCGCAGGAACGTCTCCTGGACGACGTCCTCCGCCCGTCCGCGGTCCCCGCCGGTGAGCCGACTCGTGTAGGACAGCAGGGCCGCGCGGTGATCGTGGACGAGGTCAGCGAAGCTGGCGTCGGCGGGGAAGCGGGTCATGCACCGACCGTCGCCGTTCGCCCCCCACCGTCGCCACGGAGCGCACCCTGCACCCGGGCGGGACCACCCCCGAGCGCGAGAGGGCTGTCCCTACCCTCCCAGGCGCCGCCGTCTCACTCGGCGAGGATCACGCTCGCCCCGTCCGGCTCCGGGGCGAACCATGAGGCCACGGCGGCGCGCGACCGGTGGGTGTAGCCGTACAGGCCGCCGATGAGCGCCGCCAGCAGCAGTCCGAGCACGGCCGCCGCCGTCACCACCAGCACCGGATGACGGCGCAGCGCGCTCGCCGCCCTGCCGGCGCGCGCGACGTGCCGGGTGTCGGCGCCGGGTCCCGAGCCCGCACGGGACGCCTGACCCGGGGCGGGTCCCGAGGGTGATGCCTGGCGTCCGTCCGCCGGTGTGCCCGCTGCCGCCGAGG
>NZ_JALKFU020001175.1 GCF_023242965.2 Frankia sp. AgKG'84/4 | reverse complement strand
GCCCGGGCCGCTGGGACACCCCGGCGGAGCCACACCGCGAGGGCACACGTCCCGAGGCGGCGCCGCGGCGGCGGGTGGAACCGTTCGACCACGAGCAGACACAGATCATCCGTGGCCTGCACGGCCGGCGGGTGCCCAGATCCGAGAGCTACCAGATCCGGCATCAGCGCGAGGCCGAAGGCCTCATCCCGATGTCCGGACCGATGACCGGCGAGTTCTTCCTCGGCGGGATGTTCCGCCAGGACGGCGAGGCGGCATCCGCCCCGCAGCCGGCGGGGCCGGCGGGGCCGGCCGCATCGACGCTCACCGCGCCGCCGGAGCCGGCCGACTACGGCCTCGCGGACCTCAGCGAGGAGATCGGCGCGGGCGGCCGGCACCGCGCCGAGCGCACCACCCGCGGGTCGTCACGGTCCCGGGCGATCTGGACGCTGGTCGACCAGGTGCTCTCCAGCGGGACGAACGCCGTCATGTCCTTCGTGATCGCCCGCAGCGTGAGCACGTCCGAGTTCGGCGCGTTCGGTGTCGCGTTCGCGATCTTCTCGTTGATGATCGGTTTCTCGAAGGCCGCGGGGACGGCGCCGCTGGGCATCCGCTTCGCCGACGCGCAGCCCCGGGTGTTCCGGGCCGCGGCCGCCGCCGGCGTGGGCACCGCCTTCGCCGTCGGCCTGTTGTCCGGCGTGGTCACGCTGCTCGTCGGGCTGGGCGTCGGGGGCTCGGTCGGCGCGGCCCTGGTCGCGATGGGCCTGGTGTTCCCGGCGTTGCTGCTGCAGGACGCCTGGCGGCAGGTCTTCTTCGCCGAGGGCCGGCCGGCGGCCGCCGCCCTCAACGACGGGGTGTGGGCGGTCGTCCAGTTCGTCGCGATCTTCGCGCTGATCGTCCGGGATGTGTCGACGTCGTGGGCGATGCTGCTGGCCTGGGGCGGCGCGGCGGCCGTCGCGGCCGTGCTGGGCATCTATCAGGCCGGCTTCGGCCCGGCGACCGGCCAGGTGCGGACCTGGCTCGTCGATCATCGCGACATCAACGGCTACATGAGCGCCGAGTACCTCACCGTCCAGGGCGCCCAGCAGGCCTCGACGCTGCTGCTGGGCGCGCTGAACGCGATCGACATCGTCGGGGCGCTGCGGGGGGTGCAGACCCTGCTCGGCCCGACGACGATCCTCGCGGTCGGCATCGTGAGCTGGGCCATCCCGGAGTTCTCCCGCCGCAAGGACATGTCCCCCGCAGCCCGGCTACGCGCCGCCTACGCCCTGTCCGCGGTGATCGTCAGCGTCGGCGTGATCTGGGGCACGATCTTCCTGGTGCTACCCGAGAGCGTCGGGCACGCCCTGCTGGGCGACACCTGGGCGCAGACGCACCACCTGCTGGCGCTGTCCATCGTCCAACAGGCGGGCCCGGCGGCCACGGTGGGCCCGGCCTGCATGCTCTACGCCCTCGGCAAGGCGAAGCTGACGTTCCGCGCGAACCTGATCCTGGCGCCGCAGCTGCTGGTCTACCCGGTCATCGGACTGGAGCTCGGCGGCGGGACGGGGGCGGTCGTCGGCTACATCGCCGCGTTCTGGATCACCGTCCCGTTCTGGTTCCTGCTGCTGCGCAGCGCCACCCTCGAAGACGACGAATCCGCCGCCGACTCGGCGTCGGAGGCGGTTCCCAGCGGATCGGGCGAGCCCGGATGAGCAGGAATCCGTTCGCCACGATCCGGCTCCGCGCGGAGATCCTCCGCAAACAGACCGCTCTGCCGGCCGGCCCTTGGCGTATATGTAGGATCTCGACCGGCGACCAGTCCGTTCCTGTTAATGCTGCCTGGCCAGGACCGGGCGGGGGGTTGAGATGATTCTGCGTATCCTGTACCGCTCGGTCGGTTCGGAGAACAACAAGAACCGGCCGGAGTTCTACAGCAAGCAACTCGCGCTCGCGTCCCTGCTGCGGGCTGCCGAGAATGTGGGCGTCACGACGAGGATCGTCTTCGTCAACGACGGGCCGATACCGGCGGACCGCCTTTCCATGATGTCGGCGGCCGGCGAGGTGATGCCGGTCACCTGCGGCAGTAACCGGGCATCGTACCGACACATACTCCGCATGCCCCGGGTACGGCGCTGGGCCGACGAGGACCTGGTGTGGCTGGCGGAGGACGACTACCTCTACACGGAGCGGTCGCTGGCCGCGCTGGTCGCGGCGGCCGCCGCCAGGCCCGACGCCGACTACTTCACGCTGTACAGCACGGTGCGCTTCGCCGCCGACTCGACCCGGCGCCGCCCGCGGGTCATCGAGCAGAGCAGCGGTGGGACCCCCAGCCTGACCCACATCGACGGCATCGCCTGGGCCCGCGCGGCCACCACCACCAGCACCTTCGGCGTGCGGGTCGCGACCCTGCTCGAGGACGAGACGCTGCTGCGGACCACCCCCTTCGTCGGCGGGGCGTTCGACCGCGCGACCTGCCTGGCGCTGCAGGGCTTCCAACCCTTCCGGCTGTCCGACCTGGGCGGGGAGCCGCCCAAGGTGGCGCCGCCGACGGCCACCCGGCGCCTCGCCCGCCGCGCCGCCCTCACCACCGTGCGTGCGACCCTGAACGCGGTGGCGCTGTCCCGGCCGGAGAACCGGCGGCGCTCCATGATCGTCCCCGAGCCGTCGCTGGCCACCCACATGGAGCTGGACGGCGCCATGGTCCCCGGCCACGACTGGGCCGCGGAGGCCGAGCTCGTGCGCGC
>NZ_JALKFU020001174.1 GCF_023242965.2 Frankia sp. AgKG'84/4 | reverse complement strand
GCCCCTGGCGCCCGCATGGCCAGGCACGGGGGCGACCTCGGCGGGTGGGGCCGGCCGGTGGGCGCGCAGCAGCACGCTGACCTGGGTGAGGACGGTGTGCACCGCGCGCTGGTGGGCGGACAGGTCGAACGCGAGCAGGGTGTCCGCGTCGGCGTCGGTGAGCGTCACCGTCGCCGTCCACTGCGCGCGCAACGCGACGAGCAGCGCGCCGCCACCGGCCGGGGCAGCGCCGGCGACGGGTTCGAGCAGGGCGCGGGCCTCGGTGAGATGGCGCAACGACTCGTGCAGCGCCCGCATGATCGCGAACACGTCGAACATCGCCGTCGCTGTCGCCGGGTGAGTGCGCCAGTCGCGGCCGGCGAAGGTGACCTGGGTGACCTGCTGGCCGGCGCCAGCGCAGTCGAACACCACACAGCCGTGGAACCCCCGCGGGCGCAGCTCGTCGTGCACCGCGCAGCCGAACGTGACGCTCAGATGCCCACAGGCGACCCCGGGTGGTTTGCTGAGGGGGAAGTCCGCCGATCGGGTGAACCCCGGTGCCACACAGCACAGGCCCACGCAGCGCCCGCAATCCGCCGCCAGCCGACCCCGCACCGCCGACAACCACACCGCCTGCGCCTGCGGGCCGCCCGCCTCCTCGACCACCCGGGTGGGCCCGCCGACATCGGCGCGACGCTGCTCGGTCATCGGACGCGGCCCCCGCAACCTCGACGGATGTGACATGCTGACCGACGCGACAGCTTGCGGAGGAAGCCGGTGTGAATCCGGCGCGGTCCCGCCACTGTCACCGGGAAGTGCACCCCTCACGCAACGCCCCCTACGGCGCCTCTCACGCCACCGGAGGGACGCGGCGAGGACCGTCCGACCAGGCCGCGGGAGATCCCCGCGCAGGCCCGGCCGCGCACGGCAGGTCACGGCCGCCTCGGCGGTTGGAAGGCCGACGGGTGCACGTCGATCCGGGAGCCAGGATACTCCGGCCGTCGCGGGCGATGACCACGGGCGAGGACCCTGGAGGACCTTCGGCATGCTCGAAACACCCACACCCACACCCACCTCGGTGGGCGTCCCCGGCCGACCATGGTGAGCTTCCCGCTCGCCGCCGTCGTCGGCATGGACGATCTGCGCCTGGCACTGCTGCTCAACGCCGTGGATCCCACCCTCGGCGGGGTGCTGGTCCGCGGGGAGAAGGGCACCGCGAAAACCACCGCGGTCCGTGGGCTGGCCGCGCTGCTCGCTCCCGTCGACGTCCTCGACGGCTGCCGCTTCGCCTGCGCGCCGCACGCGCCGAACCCGCACTGCCCTGATGGCCCCCACCCCGACGGCGCCGGGTGGACGCGCCGGCCGGTGCGCCTGGTGGAGCTACCCGTCGGCGCCTCGGAAGACCGGATCACCGGCGCCCTCGACCTCGACCGGGCCCTCGCCGACGGTGTCAGCGTCCTGCGCCCCGGCCTGCTCGCCGCCGCCCACCGCGGGATCCTCTACGTCGACGAGATCAACCTGCTCGGCGACCATCTCGTCGATCTTCTCCTCGACGCCGCCGCCACCGGCGTCGCCCACGTCGAACGCGACGGTGTCTCCGCCCGCCATCCCGCCCGGTTCCTGCTCGTGGGCACCATGAACCCGGAGGAAGGGGAACTGCGCCCGCAGCTGCTCGACCGGTTCGCATTGACCGTGCGGGTCGCCGCCAGCCGGGAACCCGCGACCCGCGCGCAGGTCGTGCGCCGCCGTCTGGCCCACGACCGCGACCCGCAGGCGTTCGCCGCCCACTGGGAACCCGTCCAACGCCAGCTCACCGACCGTGTCGCCGCCGCCACCGCCCGTCTGCCCGCGGTCACCTTGTCGGACCGGGCGTTGGACGCGATCGCGACGGTCTGCGCGCGCTGCGACGTCGACGGGATGCGCGCCGACGTGGTCCTCGCCCGCACGGCGATGGCGCACGCCGCCTGGTCCGGCCACACCACCGTGCGCGCCGCCGACCTTCGCGTCGGCGCGCGGCTGGCGTTGCCGCACCGGCGTCGCCGCGGCCCCTTCGACGCCCCCGATCTCGACGGCGCTGACCTCGACGCGATCCTCGACGACGCCCTCGCCGGTCTCGACGACGCCGTGGAAGCCGAACGCAGCGCCGCCCGTCACGCTCCGCCCGGGCAGGACCGCGACGGCGACGGGCCTCCCGACGACGACAGCTCCCAGCCCCCCGCCGACCCCGACGGCACCGGGCCGCAGGACGACGGCGGGCCCGGCAGCAGCCCGGCACAGAGCGGGCCCGGCGGCGGCCACAGCGAAGCGGGCCACACCCACGACGACGCCGACAGCAGACCGGCAGTGGGCACCGACCCCACCGCACCCGGCACCGAACACGGCCCACCGGCAGCGGGCACCGAAGGGACCAGCCCCGCCGGCACCAACGACCCGAACCTCACCGGCACCGACCCCGCCGGTGGCGGGCCCACCGGCAGCCAGCACGGCGGACCGCGCACACCCCCCCGGCTCGTCCTCCCACACCGGGGTGCGGCCAACAGCAGCGACCAGCCCGCCACCACCGGGGCACACCACACCCCCACACCCGGCGCGCTGTTCCGCCCGCGCACCCTCACCGTCACCGGCCTCGGCGCGTCCGCCACCCCCGGGCGGCGCTCCGCCGCCCACACCAGCCGCGGCACGATCGTCACCACCAGCGCGGATGCCCCCGGCCTGCACCTGCCCGCGACGC
>NZ_JALKFU020001173.1 GCF_023242965.2 Frankia sp. AgKG'84/4 | reverse complement strand
GGACACGGCGGCGACAGGCCAGGCGCCGGGGTGGAGGTCGCCGCAGCGGCTCCGGGCGTTCCCGCCGGGCGCGCCGCCACCGGTCGACCCTGGATGGAGGCGATCACCCGCCCACACGTGGTCGTACTAGGCGATCGGACCCCGGCCGCGCCGGCACCGGCGGCCGGTCCACCACCGTCCCAGCGCGTTCCAGCCGTCACGGTAATCCCGTCGACGACCATGGAAACGCCGCCGGACACGCCAACGCCGCTGGCGGTGGCATCACCTGCGCCCATCCCCAGGCCCATCCCGATGCCCATCCCCACCCCCACCCCCATCCCCACCCCGGCGCCGGAACCGGAACGAGTGCCGCAGTCACAACCCGATCTGGCGCCGGCGGCGGTCGAGGCACAGCCGGCCCTCGAGTGGCCGCCGGCGGGGCTGGAGGTGGAGCCGCGCGGGGAGGCGCTGGGCGACGACGGCTTCGCGCTGCGCCGGTGCCTGGACTGTCGGGCCTGGCTTGATCCGGTGCCGCCGCGCTGCGGGCACTGCGGCGGGCAGACGGTGCTGGAGTCGACGAGCGGGACCGGCGTCGTGGACAGCTTCATCGTCATGCGTCAGCCGCCGATGCGGGCATTCGCCGGCCGCCGACCGTACGCACTGGCCCTGGTCACCCTGGACGAAGGACTCCAGCTGCCCGGTCGACTCGATGGCATCCGCCCGGCCGAGGTGACCATCGGCCAGCCGGTGCGCGCCGCTTTCGACCTGCGACCAGGCGCAGAAGCCCCGCGTGTCGTTTTCCGCCCACGCGTACTGGCGGAGATCGCGGCGGCGTCCTAACCCGATCCGCTGGCTTGGAGCGGCACGGAGTATTGCCCGTCGCCAGCGGGATGCCATTGTTGACCGGTGAGCACGGGGGCGCCGGGTGGCGGGGCAGAGGCGGCTGACGGGCCGCGCGCGGTCTTCATCAGCGTTCTCGTGATTCTCTCGCCGGACTATCTCGCCTCACGGTGGTGCAGGTCGGAGTTGAACGCGGCACTGGCGGATGCGATCGGGGGCGGCACGCCGGTCATTCCCGTGCGTATCCGCCAGTGTGAGTCCCCGCCGCTACTACGGACGATCAATCGCATCACGCCCCCCACCTGCCGGCGAACAATCACGGTGGAGGCGGTGGGGTCGGCGTCGGTAGGCGCGGCCCGCTCAGGCCACCTGCCGCCAGGCGTCGGCCAGGGCGGTGAAGCTGGCACGGCGGCGGTCGCGGTCCAGGCTTGGGGTGACCACGACGATCTCGTCGACCTGGGCCTGCTGCCGGAGTTCGAGCAGGCGGGCGGCGACGGATTTCGGCTCGCCGGTCACCATCCGGGCGTCGTCGTGGCGGCGGGCGGCGGCGAACTGCGGCGAGCGGGCGTACGCCCGGACGTCCTGGGGCCGCAGCGGTTCGCGGACCCCGCGGGTGATGTTCTGGATTTGCAGGGTCCAGGATGCCTCGAACTCGCCGATCGCCTCCTCGTCGTCGCTGGCGAAGGCCAGGACGGACATCGCCGAGTACGGCGACGCGCCGTCGGTACGCGGGGTGAAGTCGCGTCGGTAGGCGCGTAGTGCCTCGACGGCGAGGTCCGGGCTCATGTGGTGGGCGAACACGGCGCTCAGGCCATTGACGGCGGCGAACTTCGGGCCGTAGGGGCTGGAGCCCAGCACGAACAGTTCGGGCCGTTCCTCGACCAGCGGCGCGGCCACGAGCCGCTCGTAGGGATGGCCGGCGGGGAAGCCGTCGCCCAGGAACGCCAGCAGCTCGCCGACCTGTCCGGGGAACTCGGCCCCCGGGTCGGCGGACACGCCCCGGCGCAGCACATGGGCCGTCAACGGATCGGTCCCCGGCGCGCGGCCGAGCGCGAGATCGATGCGCCCCGGGTACATCGCCAGCAGCGTCCGGAACGTCTCGGCGACCTTGAACGGCGTGTGGTTCGGCAGCATGATCCCGGCGGCGCCGACCCGGATCCGAGAGGTCCGGGCACCGACGTGCGCGGTCAGCAACTCCGGGGCGCTACACGCCAAGCTGGCCATGTTGTGGTGCTCCGACACCCAGTACCGCCGGTAGCCGGCCGCCTCGACGGCCTGCGCGATGCCCACCGCGCCGGCGATCGCGGCGCTCGGGGGCTCGCCGTGCTCGATCCCGACGAAGTCGAGGACCGCCAGGGGAAGAACGTCGTCAGCAACACTCACCTCCACCTCAATTCCCGGCCGCCCGAGCGCATTCCGCTGCGGCCCGCTGTGCCCCACGACGGTGCCGTGACGAGGCGGGTTACGGTCGGACCTAGGCGCGTGGACATCTGGAGTGACGTCGTCTGCCCCTGGTGCTACATCGGGAAGGCGCGGTTCGAGCGCGCCCTGGCCGGCTTCGCACACCGGGACGAGGTGAGCGTGGTGTTCCACTCCTACGAGCTGGACCCGACGCTGCCCCGCGGCGAGTCCGGTCCGCTGCGCGAGGCGCTGGCCGCGAAGTTCGGGCGCTCCGTCGAGGAGATCGCCGTGATGGAGGACCGGGTCGCCGACGCCGCCCGCGGCGAGAGGCTGGCGTACACCGCGGACCGGCTCAGCGGGAACACCTTCGACCTGCATCGGCTGCTGCACCTGGTCACCGATGTCGGCTGGCAGGCCGAGGCGGTCAGCGCCCTGCACGCGGCGCATTTCGGCGCGGGCCGGCCGGTGTTCGACGCCGCCGGCCGCGACGC
>NZ_JALKFU020001172.1 GCF_023242965.2 Frankia sp. AgKG'84/4 | reverse complement strand
GCGCCGCCGGAGCCGCGTGGTTGACCGTCGCGGGCCGCTCGGGCACGAACTCGACGTCCGCCCCGACGCCGTGCGCCGACGCGATGCCCGCCAGCAGCCGGCGGGCCTCCCGCTCCACCCGATGCCCGGTCTCGGGGGAGAACGTCCGCACGGTCGCCTCGAAGACGGCCTCGTCGGGGATCACGGTCCGGCGGGTTCCGGCCCGCAGTACCCCCACGGTGACCACCACCGGGTCGAACACGTCGAACCGGCGGGTCACCATGGTCTGCAGACCCAGCACCATCTCCGCGGCCACGGTGACGGGATCGGCCGCGCGGTGCGGCATCGACCCGTGCCCGCCCTCGCCGCGCACGGTGACCCGCAGCATCGCCGACGCCGAGGTGATCGCCCCCGCCCGGCCGCAGAACTGGGCGCGCGGCAGGGCCCCGGAGAACACGTGCAGCGCGTACGCCGCGGCGACCCGGGGGCCGGCCGCGTCCAGCACCCCCTCGTCGATCATGTGCTGGGCGCCCTCCCAGCCCTCCTCGCCCGGCTGGAACATGAACACGACATCACCGGGCAGCCGGTGGCGGCGCTCCGCCAGCAGCCGGGCGGCGCCGACCAGCATCGCCGTGTGCAGATCGTGGCCGCAGGCGTGCATGACACCCTCGACGGTCGAGGCGTGCGGGTGCGCGCTGGACTCCTGGACCGGCAGCGCGTCCATGTCGCCGCGCAGCAGCACCGCCGGCGCTCCACCGCCGCCCGCTCCACCGCCGCCCGCTGCGCCGCCACGCAGCACGGCGGTCACCGACCTGAGGCCCCGGCCGAGGGTGACCTCCAGCGGCAGGCCGTCGAGCGCGCGGAGCACCTTCTCCTGCGTGCGGGGGAGATCCAGCCCGATCTCCGGTTCGCGGTGCAGGCGGCGACGCAGCTCGACCAGGTCATCGGCCATGACCTGTGCGTCCTCGAGAACCGACATGCCCCTCCTCGCCGCCGCCCGCGGGCGGAAGACCCCGACCGCTGCACTCAGTGTGCGCGGCCGGGTGACGATCGTGGGGCGCCGGCCGTCGCCGACGGTGGACACCGCCCGCGTGCGCATCGACCGCATCGACCGCATCGACCGACCTAGGACGACGGGGCGGGCTCCGGCTGATCGGCGCGTGGCGAGGGCAGGGCCGTGCCTGCGGGCACGGCGGCGGTCTCGTCGGGGCCGTTCGCGACGCCACCCAGCCGAAGCAGCACGGTGCCGACGGCCGCGATGACGAGGTTGAGCGCGAACGCGGTCACGGCGATGTACCCGGCCCGGCCGAGGCCGGGCACGGTCGCCAGTGACCCGCCGAAGTGGTGGGCCAGCGGGCTGTGCTGCTCGTATGCCTGCCACGTCCCGTAGCCCATGCCGACCAGCCAGCCGGCGAGCAGCGCCCGGCGGTGCAGGCGCGGGCGCCACAGCCCGAGTGCCACCGCCGGAAACGTCTGCATGATCCACACTCCGCCAAGAAGCTGCAGGTTGATCGAGTTCTGCGTGTCCAGGCCGAGGACGAACACCAGCGCCCCCGCCTTGACCAGCAGGGATGCGACCTTCGAGACCTTGGCCTCCTCGGCCGCCGTCGCCGCCGGGCGCAGATGGCCGACGTAGATGGTGCGGGTGAACAGGTTCGCCGCGGCGATCGACATGATCGCGGCCGGGACCAGCGCGCCGACGGCGATCGCGGCGAACGCGACACCGGCGAACCAGGGCGGGAACTCCTGGTCGAACAGCAGCGGTATCGCCAGACGCGGGTTGGTCGTGTGCACGCCGGCGGCGATCGCCACGTAGCCGAGCAGGGCGAGGAAGGCGAGCAGCAGCGTGTAGAGCGGCAGCACCGCGGTGTTGCGGCGGATGACCTCCCGGGAGCGGGTCGCCAGCACCCCGGTGATCGCGTGCGGGTACATGAACAGTGCCATCGCCGAGCCGAGCGCGAGGGTCCCGTAGGCGAGGAAGTCCTTCGGCCCGGGGATGAACACCGCGCTCGGGTGCCGGCCGGCCGCGGTGGCCGTGGCGTTCGCGGCGTCGAACTTGCCCTCGGCCGCGTCGAAGACCGCGCCGAACCCGCCGACCCGGTGCGGGATGACGATGATCGCGACCACGACCACGAGGTAGATGAGTGTGTCCTTGGCGAACGCGATGAGTGCCGGCGCCCGCAGGCCCGCCGTGTAGGTGCACACCGCGAGCACGCCGAAGGCGATGATCACCGGTAGGTCGCGGACGAACGCGTTGCCGCTGCCCGTCCCGACGCCCATCACCTCCAGCACCGCCTGCAGGCCGACGAGCTGCAGGGCGATGTAGGGCATGGTCGCCAGGATTCCGGTGACGGCGACGGCGAGCGCGAGCGAACGCGAACCGTAGCGGCCGCGGACCAGATCGGCCGGGGTGACGTAGCCGTGCCGGTGCGAGAGCGACCACAGCCGCGGCATCAGGACGAACACCACCGGCCAGACCATCGTGGTGTACGCGACGGCGTACCACCCGGACACCGCGCCCGCCGCGTACATCGCTCCCGGCACCGCGACGAACGTGTACGCGGTGAAGATGTCGCCACCGATGAGGAACCACGCGACGAACCCGCCGAACCCGCGCCCGGCGAGCCCCCAGTCGTCCAGGCTGGCCAGCGCCCCCGTGCCGCCGCGGCTTAGGGGGACCACGGTGGTCGTTCTGCGTCGTTCGGCGCCCGTTTTGTCTACACCAACCGAGCACATC
>NZ_JALKFU020000065.1 GCF_023242965.2 Frankia sp. AgKG'84/4 | reverse complement strand
CGCCGGCGCCGGCCGCTGGACGGCCGTCGGCCCAGGCGGCGAACTCCTCGTAGCTCGTAGCGGTGAAGGGCGTCGGGACGACGGTCACCGCGGGCAGGCCGGTCACGAGGCGCCGCGCCGGCCGGGAGGTCGGGGCGGGCACCTCCAGGGCCTCGCCATAATCGGCGACGATCTCGCGGTAGGTCGCGCCGACCCGATGGTCGCAGCGTTCGCCCAGCTCACGGGCACGGTGGCGCAGCGCCGAGAGGACCAGGTGTGCCTTCTGGCGGTGGAAGCGCCGCCGAGCGAGCACCCGGGTCGACTCGACCAGCAGGACCGGCTGGTCGGGCCGTGCGAGGAAGTGCGGGCCGAGCTGATCGGCAAACAGCCAGCGACGGTGCATCCACCGACGGTGTCACAACGGTGCGCGCCCACCAATCCGATCACAGTCGTCCGCCGACGGCGCCAGGTGATCGGCGCGTCCCTGGCCCGCGACGGACCAGCGCGGTCGGTCAGACCTCAGCGACGTCGCCGGTGTAGGTCGTGAACGTCGTGCCGCAGCCCGCCGCGTGGTTGCGGACCTTGGCCCTCTCGGGGGTCGCGGCCCAGGCATTGAAGGCGTCCTCACTGTGCCAGAACAGCTCGGCGACGAGGTACGGCGTGCCGCCCTGCGGGTGACTGAGCTGGAACCTGACCAGCCCGGGCGAGGCTTTGACGAGGGGGACGTGCTCGTCGGTGTAGCGGCGGTCAAAGGCCTCTTTGTCGGCAGGCTCGTCATAGACCACGGTCAGTCGGTACATCGGGCGGTTGCCTCCTTCAGCGGTTGCGAGCAAATCGTAGGTGGCCGTCACAGAGCCGATGCTTCGGAATCGGAAGCATCGCTCTAGGGTGGCATGCTTTGCTTTCGGAACAGTCGCAGTCGCAGTCGGGGTCGTCCGGATGGACGTCGTAGGACGGGAGTCTGCCGTGTTCGCCGAGGAGACCCGGCTGTCCCTGCTGGTCCGCCCGAATGACATCGACGCGCTCGGGCACGTCAACAACGCCGTGGCCTTGGAGTACCTGGAGGCGGGACGCGCGGACTGGCTGGACCGGGCGGGCATCGTCGCCGGCGGCGGGATCATCGCGGTCGTCGCCCGGGCCGAGATCGACTACCGCGTCGAGGTGTCGCGCGGCACGGTCGAGGTCCGCACCGCGATGGCCGATCCGGACCCCACCGGGTTCGACCCGCGGGGGATGAACTATCTGGTGCGGTTCAGCCAGCGCGTTCTCATCCCGGCCGTCGCCCGCCCGGCCGTGGAGGCGGTCATCACCGTGGCGTTCGTCGAGGAGCAGCGGCGCCGGATCGTGACCCTGCAGGACTACCTCGTGGCCGCCCCCGTGAGCTGACCGGCCGCCAGCCGAGCACGACCGCGTTCACCCGCGGGGCTACCCCTTCGGCGCGCCGCCCTCACCCTGAACCGGCCTGCTCGCGGGTTCGGTAAGGTCCTCGGATGCCGAGCCTGACGCGCGACGGCGAGGTGTGGATCCTGCATCTCGACGCCGACGACGAGAACCGGTTCCACCCGTTCTGGCTGGACTCGATCGAAGCCGCCCTCGACAAGGTCGAGTCCGCCGACGGCCCGCGGGCGATGATCACCGCTGGCAGCGGGAAGTACTGGTCGAACGGCCTGCATCTCGACTGGCTCGTCGGCAACACCGAGCGGATGGACACCTACCTCGACCGGGTGCACCGGCTGTTCGCGCGCACGCTCGCCTCACCGGTGATCACCGTGGCGGCCGTCAACGGGCATGCCTTCGCTGCCGGCGCGATGTGGGCGCTGGCCCACGACGTGCGCCTCATGCGCCGCGACCGTGGCTACTTCTGCCTGCCCGAGGTGGACATCGACCTGCCCTTCACCACGGGGATGTCCGCGCTGATCCGTTCGCGGCTGACGCCCGCCGCCGCGCACCTGGCGATGACGACCGGTCACCGCTACGGCGGGGAGGCCGCGCTCGCGGCGGGCATCGTCGACGGGGTCGCGGACGTCGACGGCCTGCTCGCCGCCGCCGTGGACCTGGCCCGTCCGCTGGCCGCGAAGGCGAAACCGACCCGCGCCCAGATCAAGGAGACCCTCTACGCGGAAACCCTCGCCGCGCTGCGCGCCCCCAGCCCGATCGTCTAACCGGTGGCCCGCGTGGCCGGGGCTGATCCCCCGACGGGCTGGGCGGTGAGCACCGTGTCACGCAGGATCCGCGCGGCGGCCGGGGTGGCGCCGGCGGCGGTGACGATCGCCGTCGGAAACGTCGGCGCGGGCGCGGCCAGCGCGATCAGGCGCAGCCTGTCGTGGCCACGGGTGTCGAGGCTCGGTGGCAGCATCGCCACGCCCAGTCCGTGCGCGACGAGTTCGAGCAGGGTGCCGGTGTCGCCGACCTCGCAGGCCAGCCGGCGGCGCAGACCGGCCTCGGTGAACGCCGCGTCGAGCACGGTGCGGGTGCCCCAGCCCGGCGGGTAGTCGACGAAGTCCTCGTTGACGGTCTCCCGCAGCGCCACCGCGGATCGCCCGGCGAGACGATGACCGGCCGAGCAGGCGAACACCAGCGGCGCGTCGTCCAACGGCGTGATCGTCAGCCCGGCCGGCATCTCCCCGGCGACGCAGGCGAAGGCGAGGTCGAGCGTTCCGGCCGCGACCCGGTCGAGCAGGTCGGCGCTGGGCGCCTGCACCAGCCGCAGCTCGACGGCCGGATAGCCGGCGTGGAACGCCGCGAGCGCCTCGGTCAGCCCGCGCCGGAAACACTGCATGATCCCGACGGTCAGCCGCCCGCGCAGCCCGGCCGCGATCCCCGCGACGGCGGCGCGGGCCGTGTCGGCCGCCGCGAGGATCCGCCGCGCCTCGGCGAGCAGCACCTCGCCCTCCTGGGTGAGCCGCACCGCCCGGGTGCTGCGCACGAACAGCTTCGCGCCGAGTTCCCGCTCCAGCGCGCCGATGGACGACGACAACCCCGACTGGACGATGTTCACCCGCTGCGCGGCGCGGGTGAAGTGCAGCTCCTCCGCGGCGGCGAGGAAGTGCTCCAGCTGGCGAAGCTCCATCCGGCTCTCCCCTTCCGCTGCCACTCTCATCTGTTGGTCAGATGAGAGTGTGCACATTGTTCTGTTGGACAGGTTACCGGTGTCGGGGCAGGGTGGACGCATGATCGATGAAGTGCCGCCGGCACCGGCCGTCGAGACGCCGACCTCGCCGGTGACCCACGATGCGGCCCGGTCCACGGCGGCCCGGTCCACGGCGGCCCGGCCCGGCGTGGGGATCAGCCGGTCGCTCGTGTTCCTGCTCGCGGTCACCACCGGGCTGAGCGTCGCGGCGATGTACTACGCGCAGCCGCTGCTTGATGAGGTCCGCGACGCGCTCGGCCTGTCCACCGGCACCGCCGGCCTGCTCGTCACCGTCACGCAGGCCGGTTACCTGGCTGCGCTGATCCTGCTCGTCCCGGTCGGTGACCTGCTCGCCCGCCGGCGGCTCATCCCCGCGCTGGTCGCCGCCCAGGCCCTCGCGCTGGTCCTGCTCGCCAGCGCCCACTCGGCCACCCAGCTGATGATCGCCGGCGTCGCCGTCGGCGCGCTGAGTGTCACCGCGCAGATCGGCGTGGCCTTCGCCGCGTCGCTCGCCGACGACGCCGACCGCGGCCGCGTCGTCGGCACCGTGATGAGCGGCCTGCTGCTCGGCATCCTGCTGGCCCGCACCGTCGCCGGCTGGCTCGCCGACCTCGGCGGCTGGCGGACCCCGTACTGGGTCGCCGGCGCCGTGCAGCTCGTGCTGTGTGTGGTCCTGGCGCTGCGCCTGCCCGCCGAACCCCAGGCCGAGGCAGGGCGACCGAGTTACCGGCAGGCGGTCGCGTCGGTGCCGAAGCTGCTGCGCGAGGAGCCGCTGCTGCGGCGCCGGGCGCTTTACGGCGCCGCGTCGTTCGGCGCGTTCAGCGTGCTGTGGACGCCGCTGTCGTTCCTGCTCTCGGACCCGCCGTACGGCTACTCGACCGCCATCATCGGCCTGTTCGGGCTGCTCGGCCTGATGGGCGTGCTCGCCGCGTCCCTCGCCGGCCGTGCCGCCGACCGGGGCCGCGCCGGCCAGGTCAGCGCCGCCACCTCGGCGTTGCTACTCGTCGCCTGGCTACCACTCGCCCTCGGCGAGCACTGGCTCGCCGGCCTGGTCGTCGGCATCCTCGTCCTCGATCTCGCCGCCCAGGGCCTGCACATCACCAACCAGAGCGAGATCTACCGCCTGCGCCCCGAGGCCCGCAGCCGCCTGACCGCCGCGTACATGGCCACCTACTTCACCGGCGGCCTCGCCGGTTCGCTGGCCGCCACCACCGCCTACAGCGCCGGCGGCTGGACCGCCGTCAGCCTCACCGGCGCCGCCTTCGGCCTCGCCGCCCTCGCGCTGGTCGGCTGGGACATCCTCGCCGCCCGACGCGGCTGACCCACCGCGGCGGACTCAGCCTGATCGGCCGGCCTCGGGCGAGCCGATCAGCGTAGGCCCACCGTGCTCGCCAGGAAGGTGTTGCGGAAGACGCCGGTCGGGTCGCGGCGGTCGGCGAGCGCGAGGAAGTCGCCGAGACGCGGGTAGGTGGCACGGATGCTCGCCGCCGGCAACGCGAACACCTTCCCCCAGTGCGGGCGCGGCTGGAACGGGGCGAGCTGGCGTTCCACCGCCGCGACGGCACGGGCGACGGCGGCCTCATCCGGGCGCCAGGTGAAATGCAGGCTGACGGCGTCGCGGCCGTAGGCCGGGCTGAGCCACAGATCGTCGGCGGCGATCGTGCGCAGCTCACTGACCTGCAGGGCCGGTCGGATCTGGTCGCCGATGTGGAAGATGCGCTCGATCGCCGCGCGGGCGTCGTCCCGGGACACGAAGTACTCCGACTGCAACTCGTCACCGCTGCTCGGAGTGAAGCCCATCCGAAAATGCGGCAGTCGCTCGTGCCACGGCCCTGGGACGCCAAGCTGCCCTGTCGTGTGCACCGGGTCCGCACCGGGCACCGGATGGTCCGGCTGTTCGAGCGCCCGGACGCCGAAGTTCTCCACGGGCGCCGCGGTGGTCTCACCGGTCGGCTCGACCCGCTGCTTGACCCACAGCCGAGAGGACTCCGGGCGCCAGCACGTGAAGACGCTGACGCTGTACGCCGCGGCGAAGATCTCGTCGAGCCGCTCCAGCAGCGTGACGCGCGTGAGGCCCCGGTAGACGTGCTGACGAACGTGGAAGGTCGGCACGATGGCGAGCGTCACCGTCACGACCACGCCCAAGGCGCCGAGCGCGACGACATGACCGGCGAAGTCACCGTCGACGTCCCGCCGCACCGTGACGAGCTCACCGTTCGCGGTGACGAGGTCGAGGGCGACGACGGAGGTGGCCAGGTTCCCGTTTCGATCACCGGAGCCATGCGTCGCCGTCGCGCACCCACCGGCAACCGAGATGTGCGGCAGCGAGCCGAGATTCGGCAGTGCCCATCCCCGCGCGTGCAGCTCACCGGCGAGGTAGCCATAGCGCGTACCGGCGCTCACGGTCACCTCACGTGCGCCAGCGTCGATCCGGAGCACGGCCGGCAACCGCGCTGTTGAGATCAGCGTCCCGGCCGTGTCCGCGATCGGACTGAACGAATGCCGTGTGCCGACCGGCCGGGCCCGATCGCAGGCCGCCACGATCTCCTGAAGTCCCTCGACGGAGCAGGGCGCGACGCGCCGAATCGCCCCGAACACAACGTTTCCAGCCCAGTTGGATCCTTCCAGGCTGTCGCTGCCCTGCATCCCGTTCTCCCTCCAGCCATGGCCCGAGTTTGATTCCCGCAACGGCCGGACTCTCCGCTGCGGTGGGGTGTCGGTGCACGTGGCTGACCTGGACGAGCTGACCGCTGCTCGAGGACACCCTCAGCCGCGGCAGGCTCGGCCGGTGGGACCCCCGGCGTCGCAATCGGCCGGGCAGGGGGGCTGTCCCCACGGGTGGTGGCAGCTCCCGCTCCGCCCGACTCGACGCTCTGACGCACGCCGGATCGGCGCGGTGCGTGGTCAGGGGGTGGAGAGGTAGATGACGTCGTCGACGGTCTGTTCCCTGAGCCGGCCCTGGGCGACCAGGAGGTCGAGGTGGGTGGCGGTCTCGGTGACGGCGAGCATGCGGTTGAACAGGTCGAGGTCGTCGAGATGGGTGGCACGCCGTGTCCAGGGCAGGGCGCGAGCGGCCTGGAAGGCGGTGTCCGCGCCGGCCTGGACCGCGGTGACCGCGGCGTCGAGGCGGTCCGCGTGGTGCTCGAGAAGCTCGTCGACGCGGGCGTGGACGCTGTCGGTCACCGGGCCGTGGGCTGGTAGGAGCCGGGCGTCGGGCATGGCGCGGACCATGCGCAGCGAGTCGAGGAAGGCGCCCAGCGGCAGCGGGCCCGGGTCGGTGGTGAAGCCGATCGACGGGGTGATGGTCGGCAGGACGTGGTCGCCGGCGAAGAGCAGACGGTCGGCCACGTCGTGGAACACGACGTGGCCGGGGGTGTGCCCGGGGGTCGGCAGGGCGCGCAGGGTGATCGTGGCGAGCGGGACGTCGACCGCACCGTCGAACCACTCGTCGGGCATCTCCCAGTCGCCGGGAACATCCGGGTTGTTCTTGATGTGCTGTTCGAGCTCGTCGGCCAGTGCGGCCGCGCCGAGTTGGCGCAGCGAGCGGGTGCGCCGTTCGCGTGCGTCCGCCAGGCCCGCACCCGCGCTCCCTCCCACGCCCGCTGCCCCCACGAGCCGCTCCAGCGACGGCTGTTCCCCGCGGCCCAGCGCGATCGTCGCGCCGAAGCGGCGCCGCAGCGCCACGGCCTGGGTGTAGTGATCGCGGTGGACGTGGGTGACGAGGAACCGCTTCACGTCGCCGAGGCCGGCGCCGAGCTGGCCGAGGAGGGTCTCGAGCTGGCGTTCCGACTCGGGTACCGACCAGCCGGCGTCGACGAGGACCAGGCCGTCGGGTTGCTCGAGGGCGTAGACGTTCACCGCGCGAAGGCCGTCGCCCGGCAGCGGTAGGGGAATGCGATGGATTCCCGGGTGGACCTCTTCGACGACCGGTTCCGCCCAGCTGTGTCTGTCCAGCCCGCTGATGGCCTGCCCCTCTCTTCGCGCCGTGCCGCTGTGTGGCGCACATGGCCAGCAGGGACGATGTCCGCTGGATCCGACCTGACCTCCCATCTATACCTCGACCGGGGCATGCGGGGCGTCGCGCTTCGGCCGTGTGCGCGCCAGACGCGATCATGCGAGGATTTGTCTGGCCATGGCCTGAGGCCCGTCACCGTTGCCGAGGAGTGATCGAGTGGGGTTCCGGAGCCTGCTGGAAGAGGCGGCCGGCAGCCGCCCGGATGCGGTGGTCCTCGCCGACGACCACGGTCGCGCGTTGACGTCGGCACAGCTTCGGGCCCAGGCGGAGCGGGCGGCGGCGGGTCTGGTCGGGCTCGGCGTCGGCGCCGGTGACGTGGTGTCCTGGCAGCTGCCGACCACGTTGGAGGCGGCGGTGCTGATGGCGGCGTGCGCCCGTCTCGGTGTCGTGCAGAATCCGATCATTCCGGTGTTCCGGGCCCGGGAGGTCGGCCACATCACCCGGCAGGTCGGCACGAAGCTGCTCGTGGTGCCGGAGACCTGGCGCGGCTTCGGCCACGGCGAGATGGGCCGGTCCCTCGGGGTCGAGGTGCTCGGCCTGGACCTCGAGGGCACCCCGGGCGAGGGAATCCGGCTGCCCGACGGCGACCCGTCCGTGCTGGACCGCTCGGCCGGCCCCACGAACCTGGGTGACTGCCGGTGGATCTACTACTCCTCCGGAACCACCGCCGATCCCAAGGGCGTGCGGCACTCGGACGCCTCGGTGCTGGCGGCGGGTGCCAGTATGATCACCGGGCTCGGGTTCGACGCCGCCGACATCTACCCGATCGCGTGGCCGATCGCGCACATCGGCGGGATGGCGCTGCTGACGGCGGCGCTGAGCACCGGCGGGCGCCTGGTGCTGTTCGAGGTCTTCGATCCCCAGACCACGCCCGAGCGGATGGCTACGCACCAGCCGACGATCCTCGGCTCGGCGACGCCGTTCTTCCGCGGCTACATGGCGGCGCAGCGCCCCCACGGCGACGAGCCGCTGTACCCGGCGGTGCGGGTGGTCGTCGGCGGCGGCGCGGCGACGCCGGCGCCGGTGAACCGCGAGGTCGCCGACGTCCTCGGGGTCGGCGGGGTGGCCGGCTCCTGGGGGTTGACCGAATTCCCCGTCGCGACCAGCGAGACTCCGACCGACGCCGAGCTCGGCACGACCGTGGGCCGGCCGGTGGCGGGGGTGCGGGTCCGGGTCGTCGACGGCGAGCTGCGGCTGCGCGGTCCGCAGTGCTTCCTCGGCTACGTCGACGCCACCCTTGACGCCGACGTGTTCGACGAGGAGGGCTGGCTGCGCACCGGTGATCTCGGCGTCGTCGAGGAGTCCGGCCGCGTCCGCGTGGAGGGGCGGTTGAAGGACGTCATCATCCGCAACGCCGAGAACATCTCGGCGGCCGACGTGGAGGACGCCCTGCTGCGCCATCCGGCCGTCGCGGACGCGGCGGTGATCGGCGTGCCCGACGAGCGGACCGGCGAGCGGGTGGTCGCGGTGGTCGTGGTGCGCGACGGTGACACGGTGACCCTCGCGGACCTGGTCGAACACTGCCGGGCCGACGGGCTCGCCCGGCACAAGTGCCCGGAACGACTCGAACTGATCGAGCAGTTGCCACGCAATCCCATGGGCAAGGTCATCAAACGCGCCTTGCTCGCCCACTCGAACTCAGTGTGACATTTCAACTACATCATGTGCAGGCCAGCCGCTCGGCTCGGAAATATGTAGACGATACGATGTGACGCACCAGTGTGTGCTAGCTAACATTTTGGGAAGAGGGTGCCGTGAAGGCAGAAGACATGATTCTGGTCAGCGTCGATGACCATCTCGTCGAACCGCCCACCGTGTTCGAGGGACGCCTGCCGGCGAAGTTCGCCGATCAGGCACCCAAGGTCATCAAGCTGGAGGACGGCAGCGACGTCTGGACGTTCAACGGCAGCATCATCCCGAACATCGGCCTGAATGCCGTCGCCGGGCGGCCGAGGTCGGAGTACGGCGTCGAGCCGACCTCCTTCGAGGAGATGCGGCCGGGCTGTTACGACGTCCACGAGCGGGTCAAGGACATGAACGCCGGCGGCGTGCTCGGCTCGATGTGCTTCCCGTCGTTCCCCGGCTTCTCCGGCCGGCTGTTCGCCGTGGCGGACGACAAGGACCTCGCGCTGTCCGTGCTGCGCGCCTACAACGACTGGCACATCGAGGAGTGGGCCGGCGCCTACCCGGGCCGTTTCATCCCGATGGCACTGCCGATCCTGTGGGACGTGGAGCTGTGCGCCGAGGAGGTGCGCCGGGTCGCGGCCAAGGGCTGCCACTCGCTGACCTTCACCGAGAACCCGGCGACGCTGGGCTACCCGAGCTTCCACGACGCCTACTGGGACCCGCTGTGGCGGGCGCTGTCGGACACCGGCGTGGTGCTCTCGATCCACCTCGGATCCTCCGGGAAGCTCTCGGTCACCGCGCCGGACGCCCCGGTCGACGTGATGATCACCCTGCAGCCGATGAACATCTGCCAGGCGGCCGCCGACCTGATCTGGTCGCGGGTCATCAAGGAGTTCCCGGCCGTGCGCATCGCGCTGTCCGAGGGCGGCACCGGCTGGATCCCATACTTCCTGGACCGCCTCGACCGGACCTACGACATGCACCACCTGTGGACCGGGCAGAACTTCGGCGGCAAGCTGCCGAGCGAGGTCTTCCGCGAGCGGTTCCTGACCTGCTTCATCGCCGACCCGGTGGGTGTGAAGCTGCGTCACGACATCGGCATCGACAACATCTCCTGGGAGTGCGACTACCCGCACTCCGACTCCTCGTGGCCGAGCGCCCCCGAGGAGCTGGAGCGGGTCACCGCCGGCCTGCCCGACGACGAGATCAACAAGATCACCTACGAGAACGCGCTGCGCTGGTACCAGTTCGACCCGTTCTCGCACCTGCCGCGGGCGAAGTCGACCGTCGGTGCGCTGCGCGCGGCGGCGGCCGGGCACGACGTGTCCATCCGCAGCTTCGACCAGGGGCGCTTCGAGCGTCAGGTCGGCATCAACCTCGGTGAGCTGGCCGGCAGGGCGACGGGCTGAGCGGACGCCGGCCGGCCCCCCGGCCGGCATCCCCGCACGCCGTGACCCGAGGGAGCTGACATGGCGGACATCGAGCACCCGACCCGGTTCGCCGCCTCGGCGCCGGACCGCCCAGCGGTGATCCTGGGGGACCAGGTCGTCACCTATGGAGAACTCGAGGCGCGTTCCAACCAGGTCGCGCACGCCCTGCGCGCCGCCGGCCTCGAGGTCGGCGGCCACCTCGCCGTGCTGATGGAGAACCGGGCGGAGTACTTCGAGGTCGTCTGGGGCGCCCTGCGGGCCGGTCTGCTCGTCACGCCGATCAACTGGCACCTGTCCACCGCGGAGGCCGCGTACATCGTCGGCGACTGCGGCGCGTCCGCGCTGGTCGCGTCCGCGCCGCGGGCCGACGTCGTCGCCGGCATCGACGCACCGGCACTCACGGTGCGCCTCGCCGTCGGCGGCCCCATCGACGGGTTCGCCTCCTACGAGGGGACCCTCGCCGCCCAGCCCTCGACGCCGCTGGGCGACGAGTGCGAGGGCAACTGGATGTTCTACTCGTCGGGCACGACGGGCCGGCCGAAGGGGATCAGGCAGACCCGTGTCGGCGCCCCGCTCGGCGAGCCGACCCCGTTCACCGGGATGTTGCGCCTGCTCTACGGCGGGGACGAGCGGACCCGCTACCTCAGCCCCGCGCCGCTCTACCACGCCGCCCCGCTGGGCTGGGCGACCGCGGTGCACCGCCTTGGCGGCACGGTCGTCGTCACCGAGCGGTTCGACCCGGTCGGGTTCCTCGGCGAGATCGAACGGCACCGCGTCACCCTCGCCCAGGTCGTGCCGACCCATCTGATCCGGCTACTGAAGCTGCCGGTCGAGGTGCGCACCGGGTTCGACCTGTCCAGCCTGCGAACGCTGGTGCACGCCGCCGCGCCGTGCCCGGTCGAGGTCAAGCGGGCCGTGCTGGACTGGCTGGGCCCGATCGTCTACGAGTACTACTCCGGCAGCGAGGGCGTCGGATTCTGTGCGATCGGCCCGCAGGAGTGGCTGGCGCATCCCGGCTCGGTCGGCCGGTCGGTGCTCGGCCCCGTGCACATTGTCGGCGACGACGGCGGTGAACTCGCACCGCGCGTCGAGGGACGGGTCTACTTCGAGGGCGCCGCGACGTTCGAGTACACCGGGGACGAGGGCGGCTCGGCCGGGGCCTTCGACGAACGGGGGTGGGGCACCTTCGGTGAGGTCGGCTGGGTCGACGAGGACGGCTACCTGTATCTCACCGACCGCGTGTCCAACATGATCGTCTCTGGTGGGGTGAACATCTATCCCCGCGAGATCGAGGACGTCCTCATCGCCCACCCAGCCGTGGCCGACGTGGTGGTCATCGGCGTACCCGACGCGGAGATGGGGGAGTCCGTGCGCGCCGTCGTCCAACCGCAGGCGCCCGTGGCCGACCCCGCCGCGTTCGCCGCCGAGCTGACCGCGTTCGTGCGGGAGCGCATCGCCCACTACAAGGCCCCGCGTTCGGTCGTCCTGCTCACCGAACTGCCGCGCCTGCCCACCGGTAAGATCGCCCGCCGGCTGCTGCCCGCCGAGGCGACGGGCTGACCCACCGCGACCTGCTGAACCGCCGAGGCGGCGCACCACACCTTCCCCGCCGACGGCTCGCGCCACCACCTTCCCCGCCGGAGCGCGCTCGCCGCGCCGCGGCCCGCCCAGACATCGAGGACCGACCTGTGACACTGACGACGCCCGGGGCGCGAGAGCCGCAGGCCCAGCCGGAGGGCTGGGAGGACCTGTCGATCGAGCGGCATGTCCTCGGCGAGCTGGGCCTGACGATGTTCGCGGACGGGCCGGACATCCGCGGCCACGTGCGAGTCGTGCCGCACGCCTGCGTCCCCGGCACGCGCACGTTGCGCACCTCGCTGTTCGCCGCGTGGGCCGACACCGCCGCCGGAACGCTGGCCGGGATCGCGTTCAACCCGCGGATCCCGGTGACGCTCGACCTCGAGGTGCAGCTCAACGTCCACGCCCGGGTCGGGGACACCATCAATGTGGTCGCCTCGACCGTCAAGGCCGGCCGGTCGATCCTGGTCTGCGAGGTCCGTTTCCACCTGGAGCGCACCGGTGAGCTGGCCGCACTGGCCCACGGCTCCTTCCTCGTCTCACCGAACCCCGATCATGTACTGCCGAGTGGGTTCCCGCGATCGTGGGACTACGCCGCCGGGCAGCTCGCCGAGCCGCTCGCGCGGCGGGTCGCCGCGAGTGAGTTGGCCCCCGGGGTCGTCGAGGTCCCGCGGCGGGGGGACGTGCTGAACCTCGCCGGGGCGATCCAGGGCGGCATCGTCGCGATCGCCGCCGAGCAGGCGGCGATGTCCCTGGCCGGCCGGCCCGTCGTCGCCGAGACCTTCACTGTGCGCTACCTGCGTCCGATCGTGGTCGGCGCGGCGCACGCCACCGCGCGGGCGAACGGCGCCGTCACCGTCGTGGACCTCACCGACGCCGGCTCCGGCAAGCGGACCACCCTGGTGACCGCCCGCCTCGTTGACGCGGACTGACCGACACGGCGCCAACGGGGCGGTTGCCCGCCCGGCGCGAACGGGTACGCACGGAACGTCAATCTGTGGCGCGTGCCACGCGCTGGTGGTCTGATCGACCCACGGTACGGCAGGCCCGCGGGGTGACCGCGGGGCGGGAGTGGAGGCAGCATGCGCGCGGCAGTGATCGCTCCGGATGGTCGGTTCGAGGTGGCCGAGGTGCCGGAACCGAAGCCGGGGCCCGGGGAGCTGCTGCTGCGGGTGACCTCCTGCGGGTTCTGCGGATCGGACATCAAGGCGCGCCCGATCATGCCCGAAGGCACGATCATGGGGCATGAGTTCGGCGGCGAGGTTGTCGGCGTCGGGTCGGGGACGTCGTCGACCTGGCGGGAGGGCACCCACGCGGCCGTGCTGCCGGCGCTGTCCTGCGGCACGTGTGACTGGTGCCGGTCCGGCTTCGTCATCCACTGTCCGCAGGTGCGCCTGGTGGGTCTCGGCGGCGCCGGCGGGGGCTTCGCCGAGTTCGCCGTCATCACCGAGGCTGCCTCGATCCCGCTGACGCCGCGGGTCAACTCGCGCTACAGCGCCCTGGTCGAGCCGTTCGCGGTGGGCCTGCACACCATTCACACCGGCGGGCTGCGCGAAGGTGACGACGTGCTCGTCATCGGCGCCGGGTCGGTGGGGCTCACGACCGCCGCGTGGGCGAAGGTCCGCGGCGCGGGCAGCATCACCGTCGTCGACCCGGTCGAGGCGCGCCGGGACGTGGCGAAGGTGTTCGGCGCCGACGTGGTGCTGGCCAGCGTCGAGGAAGCCCCGCGGAACAGCTACGACCTGGTCGCGGAGTGCGTGGGCCACGCGGAGCTGCTCGACGACTGCGTCGCCCGGGCCCGCCCGCGCAGCCGGGTCGTGGTGGCCGGCGTCGACCACCTCCCGAAGCAGTTCACGTCAAGCTCGGCGATCATGAAGGAGACGACGCTCACCTTCGCCGTGTACTACTCGCCGGCGGAGTTCGAGACGGTCATCGAGGCCATCGCCGACGGCGTGATCGACCCGGCGCCGCTGCTGGCCAAGGAGGTCCCCCTCGACCAGGTCAACGAGGCGTTCGCCGACCTGACGGCCAGCGCCGTCAGCGGACGGATCCTCGTCACTCCCTGAGCTTGCCGGTGCCGAGCTTGCCGGTGCCGAGCTTGCCGGTGCCGAGCTCGCCGGTGACGAAACGACTCGCCTCGAAGGTCCTGGCGATCGACGGGTCGACGGGATGGCCGTACCGCCCCGCGGTCACCAGCGACCGTTCCGTGCGAACGTCCCAGCCCAGCCGGCGCAGCGCGGCGGCGGCGTCCCGGCCTGGCTCGTCATGGGTGAGGGACCGCAGGTCGATGCCCCACAGCTGGCGGGCGACGTCGAGGTCGCCGTCGGAGAGCAGGTGCTCGACCTGGCCGAAGTCCTCGACGGCGAGGTGGCTGCCGGGCGCGGACAGCGTGCTGATCGTGCCCAGCAGTCGCTGTTCGGCGGCGGCGTCGAGGTAGGCGAGCAGGCCCTCGGCGAGCCAGGCGGTGCGCTGGGCCGGGTCGTGCCCGGCGGCGCGTAGCGGCGCCGCCCAGTCCCGGCGCAGGTCGACCGGCACGAGACGGTGGCGCGCGGCCGGGGTGGCGCCCTGCGCGCCGAGGACGGCCAGCTTGAACGACAGCACCCGCGGCTGGTCGATCTCGAACACCACGCTGCCGGCCGGCCAGCGCAGCCGGAACGCCCGGGTGTCCAGGCCGGCGGCGAGCAGGACGATCTGGCGGATACCGGCCGCCATCGCCTGGTCGAAGTACTCGTCGAAGAACCTCGTGCGCACGCCCAGGTAGCGGGACATCAGCAGCCAGTCGCCGGGAATCGGCATGCCGGCCAGTTCCCGCATGGTCGTCGGCAGCCGCTGTGGCAGGTCGGCGGCGTTCACGAACGCCTCGGCGTACGGGTCGTTGATGAGCGCGTCCGGCCGGTGGCTCTCGATCGCCCGCGCGGAGGCGACGCCCAGGGCGGTGACCCCGACGCCGGTCACGATGTCCCAGTCGTCCACGGGCGGCGCCCCGCCATCGGCTGTTCGGGTCTCGCCCCCGGTGGTTCGGGCCTCGCCACCGCCGGCTTTCTCCCCGCCACTGCCGGCTTTGTCCCCGCCACTGCCGGCTTTGTCCCCACCGGTTCGCGCCTTGTCCGGCCCGGTTCGGACGGTGTCCGCGGGCCGCGGATGATGGGTACTTCCCGGAGTTGATCGGCTGCCGCGCGTGTTCGCCATAGCTGGCAGCCTCTCGCCCCTCCGGTCGTCGCGCACCTCGGGCGGCGCGGTCGGCGCCGGCGCCGGGTCAGATCAAGTCAGGTCAGGTCAGGTGCGCCGTAACCGCGTCGGCCGCGGCGCCGATGCCGCCCTGGGAGCGCAGCGCCGCGCGCACCATGGCGAGGCGCTGGGCGATGTGCGGGGCGGTCGCGACCGCCTCGACCTCGGCCCTCAGCAGGCGCGGATCGACCTGCTGGGCGAGCAGCTGACGGCTGATCCCCAGCGCGGAGAGAATCGCGGCGTTGCCGAACTGCTCGGCGGCCAGCGGGATCGCCACCGTCGGCACCCCGAACCACGCCGCCTCGATGCAGCTGCCCATGCCGGCGTGGGTGACGAACGCCGACGCCCTGGCCAGCACGCCCAGCTGCGGCACGCTGCGATGCGCCTCGACGTTCACGGGCAGCGGACCGAGCCCGGCGGGATCGACCCGGCGCCCGACGGCCATGACCACATGCCAATCGGTCTCGGCGAACGCCGCGGCGGCGGCCCGGTAGATGTCCGGGCAGTCGTTGAACACGGTGCCCAGCGACACCAGCAGCACCCGGCGGCGGTTCGGCGGCGGCGCCCAGGTCTGCGCGGCGAGCCGCTGCGGATCCAGGCACGGGCCGACGAAACGCACCGTGGGCCGGACCCGGTGCAGCTGCGGCTGCAGGACCGATGGGATCAGGCAGACGGCCGGCCCCGACGCTGTCATCCACTCCCACGGGTCGCGGTCGATGCCCTGCCCGCGCAGCCAGTCGCCGTACGCCGCGTGATAGCCAAGCCCCGCCGGCGAGGTGCGCAGCGGCCGCAGCATCGGGGCGTTCTCCGCCTCGAAGCCCTCCCAGGGCATCCACGTCGGCGAGACCAGCACCGTGGGCACCTCGAGGCGGGCGCCGAGCACCGGCCCGGCCAGCGCGGCGAGGTCGTGGATCACCAGGTCCGGGGGGTCCTCGGTGAAGTGGTCGAGAAGGCGCGGCAGGCAGGCGATCCCCTCGTTGAGGAACATCCTGGCGTCGAGCTCGGCGACGGGATTGTCCGGCCACTCGTCGTCCTCGGCGGGCAGCGTCGAGGGGAAGGTCACCGGCTCGGCGCCGGTGGGCGCGATGAGGCCGGCGAGCCGGTCGCCGACGGCGTAGCTGACCCGGTGGCCGCGGCGGACCAGCTCGGCGATGACGCCGAGCGAGGGATAGATGTGGCTGGGAGTCGTGCAGCCGATCATGGCGATGTGACGTGCGGTGGGCATCTGTCCTGCCAGCGGTCAGGCCCGGCCCCGGCGTCGCGCCGCGGGTGCGAACGAGGGCGCCGGGGTGCGGGGGGTGCGGGGGCGCAGGGGGGACCGG
>NZ_JALKFU020001171.1 GCF_023242965.2 Frankia sp. AgKG'84/4 | reverse complement strand
ACGCCGGGCGGGGCGGTTTCCGGCGGGGATCCCGCCAGCGGCCTCGGCCCGTTCGAGGAAACGGCCGTGGCGGAGGGCTCCGGCACGGCACCGGCGGCTCCGAGCGCGTCCGCGATTGCCCGGATCAGCGCCCGCACTTCGGCGGGCACGGCCACGTCGGCGTGGTCCAGGCTGGCCAGCACGCCGAGCAGCCGGCCGTCCGGTCTGATCACCGGTGTCGCGAGATAACTGCGTACCCCCAACCGGCGATGCTCGGCGGTATCGGCCGCGGAGTCGCCCGCATCGATCCCGGACGCCACGGCGGGCGCACCGTCGAGCATCCGGGCGATGACGCTGTCCGCGCGGGGAAAGTTGGTTCCTTCGTTGAGATCGCCGAAGGTTCCGGTCACACGGAGATAGCTTGCGGTCGTCGCAGAAACCACGACGAAACAGGCCGTCTCCATCCGGTCCAGGGCGCGAACGGCCCGCAGCGCGGCATCGACGGTGCTCCACGCCTGTTCTGAGGGTGCTGACGACACAGGCCGAACTCTCCCACAAACTTCACGGGCAGTGACGGACACCGTCCCACGAGCCGGCCGCGTGTGCGGTGGGAAGGTAAGAACTCCCGAGATGTCGTTGCTCTACGTATCCGTTATGCGGCAGAAGTGACCTTCTCAGTGACCTGGCGAAGGCTCGGGTTCGTCATCACAGTGCCATCGGGAAAGAGCACGGTAGGCACGGTCGCGTTCCCGTTGTTCGCATCGCGGACAAGTTGCTCTGCTGTCGGGTCGTTCTCGATATCGACGGCCTTGTACTCGATGCCGGCGCGATCGAGTTGACCCTTCAGCCGAACGCAGTAGCCACACCAGGAAGTCGAGTAGATCGTGAGCACGTTTTGATCCTCCAAGCCGCTGGGACACAACGACTGCTGTAACCGCTGCGCGCCGCCGCCGCTTCCCGCGCCGCACGGGTACTACCGTGTCGAGGGATGTCCGGATCGCCAGCTTCCGCCGCCGCCCCGCGCACCGTCGACCTGCTCGCGGCGCTCGACCCCGAGCAGCGGGCCGCGGCGGACGCCCCGCTAGGCCCAGTGTGCATCCTCGCCGGGGCTGGTACGGGCAAGACGCGCACGATTACCCACCGAATCGCCCACATGGTCGTCGACCGGGGGGTTGGCCCTGATCAGGTGCTCGCGCTGAGCTTCACCGCCCGCGCGGCGGGGGAGCTGCGCGGGCGCCTGCGGGCCATGGACGTGCCGGGGGTGCAGGCCCGGACGTTCCACTCGGCGGCGTTGCGGCAGCTTCACTACTTCTGGCCGTCCGTGGCCGGGGGACCCCTGCCCCGCACGGAACGCAGCAAGATCCCGCAGATGGTCCAGGCGGCGGGGCGGCTGCGGCTGCGGCCGGACCGGGCGGAGCTGCGTGACCTGACCGCCGAGGTCGAGTGGGCGAAGGCCAGCCTGATCACGCCGGCGGACTACGCCCGCGCGGCGGTGGCCGGCGGCCGCGAGACCACGCTGACCGCGCAGACCGTCGGCCGGCTCTACGCCGCCTACGAGGAGGTCAAGAGCGAGTCCGGCGTCCTGGACATGGAGGACCTGCTGCTACTCACCGCGGCCATGATCGAGGAACACGGCTGGGTCGCCACGGAGATCCGCTCCCGCTATCGCCACTTCGTCGTCGACGAGTACCAGGACGTCAACACCCTGCAGCAACGGGTGCTGGACGGCTGGCTCGGCGAACGTGACAGCCTCTGCGTCGTCGGGGACCCGCACCAGACCATCTACTCCTTCGCCGGTGCCTCACCCCGGTATCTGCTGGACTTCCCGCGTCGCTACCCCGCGGCGGCGATGGTCCGGCTCGTGCGCGACTACCGCTCGACGCCGCAGGTGGTGACCCTGGCCAACCGGTTGGTGCGGGCCGGCGCCGGCACCGGGCTCGTCGCCGCGGCGCCCGCCGGGCCGGCACCGGTCTGGCTGGAGTGCGACAGCGAGGCCGACGAGGCCGCCGCCGTGGTCGCCCGGATCAGGTCGCTGCTCGCCCGCGGGACGCCCGCCAGCCGCGTCGCCGTGCTGTATCGGACGAACGCGCAGTCCGAGACCTACGAGGCGGCGCTCGGCGCGGCCCGCATCGCCTACCTGGTCCGCGGCGGGGAGAAGTTCTTCGCCCGCCGCGAGGTCGTCACGGCAACGCGGCTGCTGCGCGGCGCGATCCGCTCCGCCGACACCGACCGGCCCGCCGGCCTCGCCGACGCCGTCGCCGACGTCCTCGGCGCCCTGAACTGGCGCCCGGACGAGCCCACGGCCGGTTCCGGCGCCGAACGGGAACAGTGGGAGAACCTCGCCGCGCTGCACCGGCTCGCCGCGGACCTCGCCGCCCGTGAGCCGGCCGCCGGCCTCGCGGAGTTCGCCGCGGAGCTCGCCGACCGCGAGGCCCACGAGCATCTGCCCACCGTCGAGGGCGTGACGCTGTCCACCCTGCACGCGGCCAAGGGCCTCGAATGGGACGCGGTGTTCCTGGTGGGGCTCACCGAGGGCACGGTGCCGCTGGTGCACGCGCGCAGCGCCGAGCAGATCGAGGAGGAGCGGCGCCTGCTGTACGTCGGCGTCACCCGGGCCCGGACCCGGCTGGTGCTGTCCTGGGCGCTGACCCGCGGCGAGGGCGGCGGACGGCCGCGCCGACCGTCGCGGTTCCTCGACGACCTGCGCCCACTGCGCCGGGGTGCGGCGGCGGACCGGTC
>NZ_JALKFU020001170.1 GCF_023242965.2 Frankia sp. AgKG'84/4 | reverse complement strand
GGCTGGTGCTGGCCCGGACCGCGAGCCGGACCGGCCGGCACGCCGAGGCCCTCCCGCTGCTGGAGCAGGCCCACGCGCACCGGCCCGACGACGAGGATCTGCTGGCTGACCTGCTACGCAGCGAGGCCGCGGTGCGCGGGGCCGGGGCGGCCCTGCACCGCTTCGAGCGCTACCGCCGAGACCTGCGGAATCAGCTCGGCACCAGCCCGGGCGAGGCCCTCGCCCGGGTCCAGCGCGAGCTGCTCGCCCGCGACCGGCCCGTCCGCGACGGCATCCAGTACGACGCGAACGCCCTGCTGGGTCGCCAGCGCGACGTCGACCGGCTGCGGGCGCTGCTGGACCGGGCCCGGGTGGTGTCGATCGTCGGGCCGGGCGGGCTCGGCAAGACCCGGCTGGCGAACCTGCTCGCCCGCGACAGCGCCCTGGCGACGGTGCACGTCGTCCCGCTCGTCGGGGTGACGGCGCCCGAGGACCTGCTCGGTGAGATCGGCGCCGCGCTCGGGGTGCGCGACTCGATCACCGATCGCCGGACGCTGACCGCCGCGCAGCGCGCCGACCTGCGGGCCCGTATCGCCGCGCGGCTCGACCGCGGACCGGGCCTGTTACTGCTGGACAACTGCGAGCATCTCATCGCCGAGGTCGCCGACCTGGTGGCCTTCCTCGTCACGGCCACCGCCGACCTGCGGGTGCTCACGACCAGCCGGGCGCCGCTGGCGATCAGCGCGGAACGGGTCTACCTGCTCGGCGAGCTGTCCCACGCCGACGCGATCGAGTTGTTCTGCCAGCGGGCCACCGCCGCCCGCCCCACCGTCCGGCTCGATCGCGAGGTGATCGGCCGGATCGTCGACCAGCTCGACGGCCTGCCGCTGGCGATCGAGCTGGCCGCGGCGCGGGTCCGGGCGATGTCGGTGGAGGACGTCGACCGGCGCCTCGCGGACCGGTTCGCCCTGCTGCGCGGCGGGGACCGCTCCGCCCCGGACCGCCACCGCACCCTGCTCGCGGTGATCGACTGGTCCTGGCGGCTGCTGGCGCCACCGGAGCGGCGATCGCTGCGCTGGCTGGCGTTGTTCCCGGACGGTTTCACCCTCGACGCCGCGCAGGCCGTGCTCGGCGCCGCCGGTCCCGGTGGGACCGCGGCGGCGCCCGGGCCCGCGGGCGACGGCGACCCCGTGGACACGGTGCAGAACCTCGTCGACCAGTCGCTGCTGAGCGTGCGGGAGTCGGCGGGTGGGGTGCGCTACCGGATGTTGGAGACCGTCCGGGAGTTCGGCCGGCTGCGGCTGGCCGACGCCGGCGAACAGGCGACGGCGCGGCGCGCCCTGCGGGACTGGGCGAGCGAGTACGCGACCGGCCATGGTGCCGGCCTGTCCACCGAGGGGCAGTTCGCGGCGATCGACGCGCTCGCGGCCGAGGAGACGAACCTCGCCGACGAGCTCCGGGCGGCGCTCAGCGACGGCGACACCGAGGCGGTGGCGCGACTGGTGGCGGTGCTCGGTCTGTTCTGGGAGATCCGCGGCGAGCACCTGCGGATGATGGGGATGGTCGACGCGGTCACCGCGCTGCTGGCCGGCTGGACGCCGCCCCCCGGCCTGGGCCCGACGGCGCTCGCGGCCGGGACCACGGCGGCGCGAACGACACTGTTCATGGCCGACGGCACGCTGCCGGCCTCGCTGCGCGAGCTGTTGGAACGGCGCGAGCCGTTGGAACGGCGCGAGCCGTTGGAACGGCGCGATCCCGAGGCGGCGGGTGAGGCGTCCGTGGCCGGTGCCGCGCGGGTGCTGCTCGCTCTCGCCGTGGCGGCGCCGTCAGGGGAGCACGCCGAGGCCCAGCTCGCCCGGCTGACGGCGGATGCCGACCGCCACACCCGCCTGAACGCTCTGACGTGGCTGGCTCATCAACGGGAGAACAGCGGCGACACCCGGGCGTCCGCTGTCGCCGCCGAGCGGGCACTGGCCCTGGCCACACCGGCGGACGGGCCCTGGCTGGCGGCCATGCTGCACACCCGGCTCGCCGATCTGTGCACGCAGCTCGGCGACACACCGGCCGCCCGTGCGCACGCCCGGGCGGCGCTGCCGGTCATGGAGCGGCTCGGCGCCGACGACGACGTGGCCCAGCTGCGGGTGCTGCTGGCGATCGACGCCATCAACGAGGGCCGGCTCGAGGCCGCCGAGCGGTACCTCGCCATGATCGGGCCGCCCAGCGACACCGTGCACGGCGGCGCGATAATGGCGGCCGTCGGCCGGGCGGAGCTCGCCATCGCCCGCGGCGACCCGGCGGACGGCCTGCGCCGCTACCTCGACGCGGCCCAGGGGCTGCGCACGATGCGGTGGCCCGGCGTCGAACCGACCGGCGTCGAACCCTGGGGGCTCGTCGGTGACGCGGTCGCGCTGGCGGCGCTCACCTGGTACGCGAGCTGCGCCGAGGACCTCGCCGTCGGCGAGGAGATGTTCCGCTCCGGTCTGCGCCGGTGCGTCGAGGCCCTGCGGCGCGGCGAGAGCGCGATCGACTTCCCGGCCTGCGGGACGCTGCTCTACGCGCTCGGCGCCTGGGGCCTGCGCGAGGTCCGCCCGGCGCGGATGACGGCGGGTGAGGCGGTGCGGCTGCTGGCGTTGGCTCGACGTTTCTCCCATCTCACGGCGATCCCGTCGCTGGGCTGGGACCGGGTCGAGCCGCTCGCCGAACGCCACGCGCCCGGGGCGCTGGCGGCGGCCCGGGCGGGTGAGGGC
>NZ_JALKFU020001169.1 GCF_023242965.2 Frankia sp. AgKG'84/4 | reverse complement strand
CGGCGGGCGTGTCCGTTCGACCAGCCGGCGGCCCTGACTCCCCGGCCAACCGCGACCGTCCGGGACCCCGACCGGGAAAACCGACTTTCCCATTGGCTTGGTGGGGTTAGCTCGGCGGGATATCTGCTTCCAGAAACACGGCGCCGGTTCACTCGACTACCAGAAGTGACCGGCGTTACGGTGCGCCGCGACAGCCGTCCCAGGTCGTTCGCCTCGACCCGCGGGAAGCATTCCCGAATCCATCCCGGGTGGGTTACGCGGGGTCATCCGGAGCCGTCGCCCGCCCCGCTACCAGCGTCACTGTCTCGCTCCGGCGTCTGATGACCACCGTCAGCGGCGCCACACACGGGTTTGTCGGCAATTCCTTGCCAATGCCATTAGGTTGCCCTAACTTAGCTGAGGTTAACCGCAGATCATCGACGATCTAGATCAGCCCGCCGAACCTGCGGACGTAGACGGACGGAGGCCAGCTTGCTTCCAACTTTTGTGATCGGCCTTCGCGAGGGCCTGGAAGCGTCATTGATCGTCGGGATCGTGGCCGCCTTCCTCCGGCAGCGGGGCCGAACCGACGCCCTGCGGCAGGTGTGGCTCGGCGTGGGTCTGGCGGTACTGCTCTGCCTTGGCCTCGGCATCGCGCTGCAGGTGCTCGACCGCGAGCTCCCCCAGCGCCAGCAGGAGGGCCTGGAGACCGTCATCGGGCTCATCGCCGTCGGGATGGTCACCTACATGGTGGTGTGGATGCGCCGCCACTCCCGCGATCTCAAGGGATCGTTGGAGACGGCCACCGCATCCGCGCTGGAGACCGGCTCGACGCGTGCCCTGGTCCTGATGGCCTTCCTGGCCGTGCTGCGGGAAGGCTTCGAGACGGCGGTGTTCCTGATCGCCGCGTTCAACGCGGCGAGCTCCCCCGCGTCCGCCGGCGGTGGCGCGCTGATCGGTGTGCTGGTCGCGGTGATCGTCGGCGTCGCCATCTACCGCGGCGGGGTGCGCATCAACCTCTCGCGCTTCTTCCGCGTCACCGGGCTCGTCCTGGTCGTGATCGCCGCCGGACTGCTGGCGACCGCGGCGCACACCGGTCACGAGGCCGGCTGGCTCAACGCCGGCCAGCAGCGGACGTTCGACCTGTCCTGGCTGGTCCGCCCCGGTACGCCGCTGGCCAGCGTGCTGACCGGCGTGCTGGGCCTGCAGCCGCGCCCGGTGGTTGCCGAAGTAGTCGTCTGGGTCGTCTACCTGGTGCCGCTGGTCGCCTATGTGCTCTGGCCGGCCCGGCGCAGCCCACCGAGGCAGCCGTCCCCCGAGCCGGCCGCGTCCGCCGCACCCGCGGGGACCTGAGCCCGCGACGACCCTCAGCATCGGCGGGTTCCAACGCCCGCCGGGCCGCGCCGGCGAACGATGCCGGCCGGAACGTCTCACGACAGCAAACGTCTCACGACAGCAAACGACCAAGTGGGGGCAACACGTGCGTCGCGCACCAGTCGCGTACAGCGCCATAGCAGTTGTGATCGCGACGGGCGCCGTCGCCTGCGGGGGAAGTGATACGGGCGGCTCCAGCGGTTCGGGTACGGCCGGGAAGCAGACCGTCACCGTCACGCTGACGGGTAAGGGCTGTTCGCCGGACACGTCGAGCATCGCGGCCGGCCCGACCACCTTCAAGATCGTGAACAAGGATGCCGGCGCGGTCACCGAGGCCGAGCTGATGGACGGCGACACCATCCTCGGCGAGAAGGAGAACATCGCCCCCGGCCTGTCCGGGACGTTCTCTCTCAACGTCAAGGAAGGCAAGTACCAGCTGTACTGCCCCGGCGGGTCCGGCCCGGAGAGGGTGGACTTCACCGTGACCGCCGCGGCCGCCGGCACCGCCGCCGCCACGTTCGGCCCCGAGGTCACCACGGCGCTGAAGACCGCGACCACCGGCTACGCCACCTACGTCCGCGCGCAGGTCGCGGAGCTGGTCACCAACACCGGAACGTTCGTCGCCGCGGTCAAGGCGGGTGACCTGGACCAGGCCTCGAAGCTGTACGCGGCGCCGCGGCTGAACTACGAGCGCATCGAGCCGGTCGCCGAGTCGTTCGGGGATCTCGACCCGGCGATCGACGCCCGCGCCGACGACGCGCCCGACCCGGCGACCTGGACCGGTTTCCACCGCCTGGAGAAGGCAATCTTCGCAGACAGGTCGCTGGACGGCACCGGGACGATCGCCGACCAGCTGAACACCGACGTCGGCAAGCTCAACACTCTCGTCGCGAAGACGACCTTCCAGCCGGCGCAGATCGCCAACGGCGCGACCGAGCTGCTCAACGAGGTCGGCCAGTCGAAGATCACCGGCGAGGAGGAGCGCTACAGCAAGCTCGACCTGGTCGACATTCAGGGCAACGTCGACGGCGCCGACAAGGCCTTCACGCTGCTGGAGCCGGCGCTGAAGTCGCTGGACCCGACGCTCGCGACGAAGGTCCGCACCCGGTTCACCGCCATGTACAAGGCGCTGGAGCCGTACAAGAAGGGCACCGGCTACGTCAGCTACGACACTGTGACGCAGGACCAGCGGCGGGCCCTGTCGCAGGCGGTGGACGCGCTCGCCGAGCCGCTGTCCCAGGTCGCGGGGATCGTCGTCAGCTAGCGGGGATCGTCGTCAGCTAGGCGGAGCAGCACCAGCACGGTTGGGAAAGCGCAGGTGGGACGGCCGGGGGCCCGGGGGGTGTCCCCCGGGCCCCGGCCGCGGGGGGGGCGCGGGCCGCCC
>NZ_JALKFU020001168.1 GCF_023242965.2 Frankia sp. AgKG'84/4 | reverse complement strand
GGCCCAGCCGGGCGGCGCGGGCGTCGGCGTCGCGCGGCACGCGCACGACCGCGTCCGCCACGCCCTCCCCGATCGCGTGCAGTCGATGCGGCGGGATCGGCAGCTGACGGGCCACCTCAGCGGCGACGGCGAGAGTCGGAACGATCACCGCGTCGGCGTGGCGGACCGCGCGCTCGCCCATCTGGCGATGCCAGCGCGCCCCGTGCGGGGTGAGCGTCTCCGGGTGCGTCCACGGCACCGCGTCGTGGATCGTGACGACCAGCTTGGGCCGGGGTCGGCGCCGGTCCAGCGCGCCCGCCAGGGCCGGGGTGACGGTCGTACCGAACCAGGCCGCCAGTGGCGGCCGGGAGGATCGGCCGGGCGGCATGGCGACGGGGCCGCCCGCGTGGCCACCGGCAGTCTGGCCGTCGGGACGGCCGGCTCCCCCGCGCAGCCTCTCGATCACCGCCTGGGTCAGCGCGCCGGTGGTCCCGCCGGCGGGTGGGAGCAGCAGGGTCGGCGCGTGGATGACGTCGACGCCGGTCGGAGCCGGGCCGACGCCCCGCGACCAGGCTGCGGCCAGCGGGCGGCGCCCCAGCGCGAGACGCATCGGGCCGAGCACACCGGGCAGGGCCGCGGTCTCGAAGCGGCGGTGCGCGGCGCACCAGCCGGCGACCGAGTCACCCGGCTCGGCCAAGCGGGCGAGCGCAGCTGCGAGCTCCGCGCTGTACCGGCCGGTCCCGCCCGGGACCGGCGCGAGCAGCTGCTCGACTAGGAAGCCCACACGCACGTGCACAGTCTCCCCCCGCGGTCGGACGGTGTCGGTGCGGGGTGTCGCCGCACCGACACCGAGGTGTCGGTTTCGACAGACCGGATGGACCAGCTCAGTGCCGGCTGGACCGCACCGCGGCGAGGACCATCACCAGGCAGAACACGCCGCCGACGAGGTAACCCTCCCAGCGCTGGGCGCCCACCGCGTCGGCGCCGGCCGCGGCGCCGAAGACGATCAGCCCGAAAAGCAGCACCGTCAGCAGCACCGCCAGGGCCCGCTGGGCGAACCGGGAGGACGGTGGCGGCGGTGGGCCGGTGCGGGGCGGGGGCTGGCGGCTCGGTTGTGGCCGGCGGCTCGGTGGAGTCCGGCGCGGGCCGTCGGCCGGCTGGTCGGGTCGGGAGGCGCCCATCGGCCTCAGCTCGCCCGCCTGCGGGCGTGGGTGAGCACCACGCTGCCCGCGCTGTCGGGCGCCCGCCGGTCGGCGAGGGCGATCGCCGGGGAGAGCACCGCGGCCGCGTTCCAGCCGGCCCGCCCGCCCTTGGCGGACAGGGTCAGGTAGAGCCGCTCCGCCCGCTCGCTGCGGAACATGTACGTCTGCCGGACGACGTCCAGCCCGGCGTCGCCGAGCAGGCCGGCGAGCCGTTCGCCCGGGTAGGTCTGCTTGACGTGGTAGCGCTCGCGGTGCCGGTCGAGCAGGGCCGGCCAGTTGGCCGCCTTCGTCAGCGCGTCCGCGGACATCACGAGGTCGCCGCCGGGCCGCAGCACCCTGGCCATCTCCGCCAGGGCCGCCGGGCCGTCGTCGAAGTGCTCGATGGCGCAGACCGACATCACCACGTCGAACGAGGCGTCGGCGAAGGGCAGGGCTAGCGCGTCGCCCTCGACCAGGCCGGGATGTCCCCGCAGGCGCTGGCCGAACTCCAGCTTGTGCCGGGCGAGGTCGAGGCAGACCGCGCGGGCGCCGCGGCGGACGGCCTGGCCGGCCCAGTAGCCATCGCCGCCGGCGACGTCCAGCAGGGTGCGGCCGGTCAGCTCCCCGGCCCAGTTCAGCAGAGTGCCCACCTCACGGCGGCGCATCACGTGGACCTGATGGCCCACAAAGGCGAGGGCGTCGTCACGTACGGGGCTCAACAGTCCGCCTCTCGCTTCAGCCGTCGTCGACCGATCAGTCTGCCCCTGGCCTCGGAGGCGCAGCTATCAGGACCCATCAGATATACACCAAGCGACCATCGTTGAACGGAAAGTAACTACTTGGAGGCGGTCCGCGCGGGCGGCGCGGTCGCGTCCGGGTCGTCGGCGAGGGCGGCCAGGGTCACGTCCAGGTAGCGATCCCAGGCCGCCGGCACGTCCGGAAGGACGACCTTGGCCCGCAGCTCGCCCAGCACGCCCGGTTCGTAGAGCCGGCGCAGCGCGCCGGCGAGGGCGCCGGCGTCGTCCGGCGCCACCAGCAGCCCGTCCACCCCATCGCGGACGGAGCCGGCAAGCGTACCCACCGTCGTCGCGACCACCGGCAGGCCGTGCAACCGGGCCAGGTCGACGTTCTGCGACGCCGTCCCCGCCCGGTACGGCAGGACGAGCGCGTCCGCGGCCGCGAACAGCGCGGGCACGTCGGCGGCGTCGACATAACCGGGCCGCAGGTCCACCCGGTCGCTCAGGCCGAGCCGCTCGACCAGCCCGAGAGTCTCCGCCGTACCACCCCAGAACTCCCCGGCCACGGTGAGACGGACGTCCCCCGGTCCCCGTGCCAGCGCCTCCAGCAGCACGTCGAGCCCCTTATAGGGCCGAACCAGGCCGAAGAACAGCAGGCTGCGGTGGACGTCGCCACCCGTGCCGGCGGGCGTGGCGCCACCCTCGGCGTCGGCCTCGGGCGGCCTGCGCCGGGTCGGCGAGGACCACAAGTGGGGAGCCATCTCGGCGACGGCTACGGGGACCGGGGTCAGCCGGGCGGCGAGCTCGGCCTGCGCCGGGGTGTGCACCAGCACCGCCGAGGCCCGGCGCAGCAC
>NZ_JALKFU020001167.1 GCF_023242965.2 Frankia sp. AgKG'84/4 | reverse complement strand
GCCGCGACCGAGCCGTACCCGCCGCCACCGAGGAAGCGCGTTCGGACGACGCGGCTCCCCAGGACGACGCGGCTCCCCCGGACGACGCGGCTCCCCCGGACGACGCGGCTCGCCCGGACGGCACAGCTCGCCCGGACGGTAGCGCTCCCCCGGAGGGTTTCGATCGCCCTGGCGGCAGTGCGCGACTGGACGGCAGTGCGCGACTGGACGGAGGTGCTGGAGTGGACGGAGGTGCTGGAGTGGATCGCTCGGCTGCTACCGACGGCTCGGTCTCCAGGTCCGCGGGGTCGAAGCCGCGGAGATGGCCGTACCGGGGAGCGTCGCCGGGCTGCCCGGCCTCCGGTTGCTGGCGGCGCACGGCGGCTGCCGGCGGCCGGTTCCCGGATCCGCCGCGGTTCCGGCCCTCTGCGACCACCGCCCGCACCTTCCGCTTCGGCGCCTCGCCGCCAGCTCACAGCCGTCGACGGGCTCAGTGCCGGCGGCCGGCGGCAGCGCCTGACCGGGCATCACCGACGTCGCTCGCAGTCCGGTCTCCGGCCGCAATCCCTCTCAGACTAGCCCCTTCGACGCCGCCTAGAAGCAGCCCGACCGGCGAGCTGCGCAGCGCCTAGGGCTTGCGGACCCGACAGACGCGTTCCAGCAGCAGGCCGCCGGCGAGGAGTACCACCGCCGCGGCCAGGCCCAGACCGGCGGTGACCGCGTCGCTGCCGGCCGTGGGGAACTCGTCCGTCCGCGGCAGGGTGTAGCCGAGCGTGCCCGCCCAGCCGCCCGCGAGCGCCGAAGCGGTCACCGAGCTGGCCTTGGCCAGGGCGGCGAGCCGGGCGACCGTCAGGGGCAGGATCGGCCGGGTTCCCGGCCGGCCCTCCAACCGGCGCCGCGTCAGGCCGGCGACCTGCAGCTCGATGAGGCCGATGACGACGACCGACAGGGGCGCCGTGCGCGGCAGGTTCGGGATCGACCGGTAGGCCCACCACAGCAGCACGTAGGCGAGCGCGCCGAACACGATCGCCACGAGGACGAGGTCACGTGCCCGGGTCGGTTTCACGCCGGCTCGTCGCGGCCGCGCCCGCCGACCAGAGGTGCGTCCAACCCGTCCGGCAGGCGGCGTACACCGGCGACCTGCCCGTCCCGCGCCATGGCGGCGACGAGGTCGGCGACCCGGCCACGGCCCGGCAGCACCGCCGCCGGCTCGACGTCCAGCCACGGCAGGCAGACGAAGGCCCGCAGGTGTGCCCGTGGATGCGGGATGAGGATGTCGGGGTCGTCGCTGGTCTGTTCGCCGAGCGCGATGACGTCGACGTCGAGGGTGCGCGGGCCCCACCGCACCGCGCGGACCCGCTGGGCTTCCTGTTCGACGGCTCGCGCGGCGGCGAGCAGCTCGCGCGGGGACGCCGGCGCGACCAGCACGACCGCGTTGAGGTAGTCCTCCTGCGCGGGCCCGCCGACGGGCGCGGTCTCGTACACCGGCGAACAGGCGGTGACGCCGAGCAGACCGTCGAGGTGGCGCACGGCCGCCCGCAGCAGGGCCCACCGGTCCCCGAGGTTGGAGCCGAGGGCCAGGACGGCGTGACCGGGCCGGGCCGGGTGGCCCTCGCCGGCCGTCACCGGCCATCACCGGGCCCGGCCGCCGGGACCGGTGATGGCTGGTCGCGGGTGACGGTCACGGCGACGTCGGTGAACGCGAGCGGGATCGGCGCCGCCGGCTTGTGCACCGTGATACGGGCCCGGGTCACCGTGCCGTGCGCCAGGCAGGCGTCCGCCAGGCGGTAGGCGAGAGTCTCGATCAGGTCGACCGGCTCGCCGCCGACGATGCCGGCGAGGGTCTCGGCGAGCTCGCCGTAGTGCACGGTCAGAGTGACGTCGTCGCCCTGGGCCGCGCGCGTCATGTCCAGCCAGATCACCGCGTCCACGACGAACTCCTGCCCGAGCTCGCGCTCGGCGGGCAGCACGCCGTGCCGGCCGCGGACCCGCAGGCCGGTGAGGGTGATGTGGTCGTCGGAGCCGGCGGCCGCGGCCGTCTCGGCACCGGGGAGCGGTGTCCCGGCTCGGGTCATGGTGTCTCCTGGTCGCCGGCCTGGCCGGGTGCCCGGCTCGGGCTCGCCGCCGGGGCCGCGTCCGCCTGCTGCCCCGGCGCGGGTTCGTCCGCCTCGCGCTCGGCGCGTACGGCACCGTCGTCGGCGCCCAGATCATCTACCGCCTGGACATGCTGCTCGTCGCCAGTTTCCGCGAGGCCGCCGACGTGGCGTTCTACGGGGTGGCGGTCGCGTTCGCCACTGCGGTCGGGACGATCTGCCAGGCCACCGGCATGGTCGTGTTCAGCCGGCTGCGGACCATCGTCGACCCGCGGGCCAGGGCACGCACGGTACGCCGGGCCGTCTTCGCGACCGTCGCGATCGCGACGGCGATCGCGACGCCGGTGGCGCTGCTCGCGCCGCTGGGTATCCGGATCGTCTACGGCGACCAGTTCGCCACCGCGACGACGACCACCCGTCTGCTCGTCCTGGCCGCCATCCCGCAGGCGGTGGACTACCTGCTGATCCACGTGCTGCTCGGCTACCGCTGCGCCCGCTCGGTGCTGGCGGTGCAGGTGCCGGTCGCGCTGGCAACAGTGCTGGGGCTCGCGTTCGCGCTGCGCCTCGGCGCGTTGCCGGCGGTCGCCGCGGTCTCCGGCGCCACCTACACGGCCTCGGCCGCGGCCCTCTACGTCGCCTGTTCCCGACTGCTCACCCGCGCCGCCCGGCCGGGCGCGCCTGCGCCC
>NZ_JALKFU020001166.1 GCF_023242965.2 Frankia sp. AgKG'84/4 | reverse complement strand
CCGCGCCGGCGAGGCGGTCGCCGGGGAGATGGCCGCCGACGCCGGTCGCGGCGCGCTCGCGCCGCCGCCGAGGGTCACGCCGGGCTGCTCGGTCATGACCGTATTGGTACCAGGTGGCACCGACATGATCGGTCACCAGGAAGGCGCGAGGCCGGGCCGGGCCGCACGGCCGACCCGGCCTGGTGAATCCTCAGGGGCGCTGGACGACGCGGGCGTCAGCCCTTCACGGCGCGCTGCAGCGCCTCGGCGCGCGAGGTCGACTCCCAGGTGAAGTCGAGCTCGGGGCGGCCGAAGTGACCGTAGGCGGCGGTCTGGGCGTAGACCGGGCGCAGCAGGTCGAGGTCGCGGATGATCGCGGCGGGGCGCAGGTCGAAGACCTGGGTCACGGCGTCCTGGATCTGCTCCTCGGGCACGGTGGCGGTGCCGAAGGTCTCGACGAACAGACCGACGGGGTGCGCCTTGCCGATGGCGTACGCGACCTGCACCTCGCAGGACTTCGCGAGGCCCGCGGCGACGACGTTCTTGGCGACCCAGCGCATTGCGTAGGCGGCGGAACGGTCGACCTTGGACGGGTCCTTGCCGGAGAAAGCGCCGCCACCGTGGCGGGCGTAGCCGCCGTAGGTGTCGACGATGATCTTGCGGCCGGTGAGGCCGGCGTCGCCCATCGGGCCACCGATCTCGAAGCGGCCGGTGGGGTTGACCAGCAGGCGGCGGCCCTCGGTGGAGATGTCGAGGAGCGCGAGCTCGGGCTCGACGACGTACTCGGCGATGTCCGGGGCGAGCAGGGTGTCCAGGTCGATGTCGGCGGCGTGCTGCGTTGACACGACGACCGTGTCGAGGCGGACCGGCCGGCCGTCGACGTATTCGATGGTGACCTGGGTCTTGCCGTCCGGGCGCAGGTAGCCGACCTGGCCGTCCTTGCGGACCGCGGACAGGCGGCGGGCGAGCCGGTGGGCCAGCGCGATCGGCAGCGGCATGAGCTCGGGGGTCTGGTCGCAGGCGAAGCCGAACATCAGGCCCTGGTCGCCGGCGCCCTGGCGGTCGAGTTCGTCCTCGACGGAGCCTTCGACGCGGGACTCGTGGGCGGTGTCGACGCCCTGGGCGATGTCCGCCGACTGCGCGCCGATGGAGACGCTGACGCCACAGGACGCGCCGTCGAACCCCTTCTTCGAGGAGTCGTAACCGATCTCCAGGATGCGCTCGCGGACGACCGCGGCGATGTCGACGTAGGTCTTGGTGGTGACCTCGCCGGCGACGTGCACCTGACCGGTCGTGATCAACGTCTCGACCGCGACGCGGCTCTTCGGATCGTCCTTGATCATGGCATCGAGGATGGAGTCGCTGATCTGGTCAGCGATCTTGTCCGGATGTCCCTCGGTGACGGACTCGGACGTGAACAGGCGCGTCGCCACTGGTCTTACCCCCTGGGAGATCCCGTTGATTCCGATGAAGCTTACCGAGGAGTCCGCACGGGCACCCGCACTGCCTCAACGCCGGTAGCGTCCGCGCGGTCGACCGAGAACCCGACGACGAGGTCGAGAATCCGGTGCGCGACCAGGTCCTTGCTCATGCGATCGATCGTGGTCTGTCGACCATGGGTGTCCAACACCACGGCGGCGTTGTCGGCGACCTCGAAGCCGAGCCCGTTGCCGACCTGGTTCACCACCAGCAGGTCGACCGGCTTTCGGGCTAGTTTGGCCTGGGCGTGGTCAAGAACACCCCCGTCCGGACCACCCGTCTCGGCGGCGAATCCGACGAGAAGCTGGCCGGGCCGGCGGTTCGCCAGCAACTCGGACAACACGTCAGGGTTTCGCTCCAGCGCAATCGTGTCGGGCGCGGAGGTCTCTTTCTTAATCTTGTACGTCTGCGGCGCTGCCGGCCGGAAATCCGCCACTGCCGCGGCCATCACGACCACATCGGCGCTCGGCGCCAGCTCGTGCACCCGCTCCCGCAGCTCGGCGGCGGAGGTGACCGCGATCGTGCGCGCGCCGGCGACCTCGGGAAGGGCCACGTTCGCCGCGACGACCGTGACGGTCGCGCCGCGGGCCGCGGCGGCGCGGGCCACGGCATAGCCTTGGCGGCCGCTGGAGGCGTTGCCCAGGAAGCGGACCGGGTCGAGGTACTCCCGGGTGCCGCCGGCGGTGACCAGCACGTGTCGGCCGACCAGGTCGGGCCGCACGCCGTGCGCCCCGCGAGCCAGCACGGCCAGGCCAAGGGCGGCGATCTCCGCGGGTTCCGGCAGCCGGCCGGGGCCGGAGTCGGCGCCGGTGAGCCGCCCGACCGCCGGGTCGAGCACGATCGCCCCCCGCGCCCGCAGGGTCGCGACGTTGGCCCGGGTGGCCGGGTGCTGCCACATCTCGGTGTGCATCGCCGGGGCGAACACCACCGGGCAGGTGGCGGTGAGCAGGGTGCCGGTGAGCAGGTCGTCCGCCCGCCCGGCGGCCGCGCGGGCCATCAGGTCCGCGGTGGCCGGGACGACGAGGACGAGGTCGGCCTCACGGCCGATCCGCACGTGCGCCACCTCGTCGGCGTCGTCCCACACACCGGTGGTCACCGGGTTGCCGGACAGCGCCGCCCAGGTCGTCTCACCCACGAACCGCAGCGCCGACGGCGTCGGCACTACCCGCACCTGGTGGCCGGATTCGGTGAACCGGCGCAGCACTTCGACCGCCTTGTACGCGGCGATCCCACCGGCCACGCCGAGCACGACGCGGGGCCGCCGGGCCGGCGCGGGCGCGGGCGCGGCGCCGGTCAGCTC
>NZ_JALKFU020001165.1 GCF_023242965.2 Frankia sp. AgKG'84/4 | reverse complement strand
CGGGGTGGTCGCGGTCGTGCTCGTCGCCGGTCCTGTCGCGCTGTGCGTGCCGGTGCTGGTCTGGGCTGGACGGCGATGGCCCGCCGTGCCCGCCTGGGCGGCCGGGCTGGCCATGCTGGGCGCCGGCATCGGGGTGGCGGCCCAAGCGGGCAGCGCTCCCGGCAGCGGGCAGGGGGCGTTCAGTCCCTGGGTGCAGGCCTTCGGGGCCGTCGCGCTCGGCGCGGTCCTCGCCGCGCTGGCGGCCGCGAGCTGGCGTGGGCCGCAGGCGGTCGCCGGCTCCGAGGTCCCGGACGGCTCCCCGGATGGCCCCGACCGCCCGGGCGGATCCGCCGGCCCGGGCGGCGGCCCGCCTGGCCCACAAGGTCCGCGGGGTACTACCGGTCCGCAGGGCTCCGTCGGCCATGGCGGCTCCGCCCGCCGTGACGGCTCAGGCGGCCGTGGGGACGCCAGCCAGATTCAGGAGGGCCGACGTCGGCGCGCGGGCGGGAACTTCCATCGCCCGGCCAGCCGGGCCGATGTTCGCGTGCGCCGGGACGCCGGGGCCGGTGCACAGTCGATGCTGACATAGCGCGGGCCGTCCGCGTCGACGCTGATCTGATAGCCCGCCTCGGCCAAGCCCGCCAGGTCGACCGGGTGGGCACGGCGGTCCGCCAGCAGGGTCGAGGCGTCGGGGACCTCGCAGCCGGCGGCGGCGAACTCCGCGGCCGGCGCGAGGCCCAGCCTGCCCGCCGCGTGCCACAGCGGGGCGAGGACACCCAGATCGGCCTGGCGGTCCGCGCTGCGCAGGCTCGCCACCGCGACCGCGAGCAGGCCCAGCCGGAACAGGTCCGGGTCGCCGCGCTGGGCGGCGAACGAGGCCATTCGCAGGGCGAACGTGCGCAGGATCGCCGATTCGACGGCCGGCCGGAGGAACTCGGGGAGCTGGTCCACGCCGCCCGTCCGCCGGGCCTTGCGCAGCAGCTCGACGATCGCGATGTCGCGGTCGGTCGGCAGGGGTAGCTCGGCGTAGTCTCCGGCCGGATCGTCGCCGGCGGGGGCGCCACCGGTGAGACAGACCAGGTCGGCGAGTTCGAGGCGGTCCGCCCGGGACCGTCGGCGGCCGTTCACACCTGTGCTCGGCGGTGGTCGACACTGGCCCGGACACCGCCCCGAACCGGCGTTGTGACCACGCCGCGTGGAAGAGCGGTCTCACCTAAGATCATGTGACCATCATCTCAGTTCAACGTTCCGATAACCAGATGGTAACTTTGAGTGATCGGTAGCCGGCGGCCCGCCGTGGGGTAGCTAGTCGGTGGTGAATGGTCACCCGGTCTCGGGTGCCGGCGCCCCCGCGCAGTCACCTAACTTTCCGTGTCTTAACAGAGTGACTCTGGTGGGGTGCCGCCGACGGACCGGCGACAATGGCTGACGGGCGGTTTCCCTGGATCTCCGAGGGCGCTGACAGGAGTGGGATCCTGGCTTGGCGCAGGCCCACGAAGCCCTCACGCCGTTACCTCTCTCGCGATCAGCGCGATTCCGGAAGTTAGGCTTGGCTGGCTTCTCATCGGCGTGTCTACCGGTGAAATCGCAGGAACTTCGGCAGAGAGGCCGGCCAACGACAATGGGATGGGCTCACGAGGGCGATGCGCAGGCGTCGCCGATACCCGATCGGGTGTTGACCCCCGGTGAGCAGATCCTCGCCGCATCGGACCGGGCGAGCGCGCCGCTGACCTGCGGTTTGTTCCTCCAGACCGACGGGCGGCTGGATCCGTCCCGGTTGCGGGCCGCCGCCTGGGCGGTGATCCGCCGCCACCCGATGGCCCGGGCGGTGCTCTACGGCTCACGGCAGCACGCGTGGCGGTTCTCCGTGGAGCCGGCGGGGGATCCGGTCGGGTTCATCGACGACGGCACCGACGGCTGGCGAATTCAGGAGATCCTCTCCTCGATGCCGTTCGATCTGCACCGCTACCCGCCATTGCGGATCGCGCTGGTCCGCCGACCCGGCGGCGATCAGATCTGCGTCGTCGCGCACCATCTGGCCCTGGATGGGCTGCGGCTCACCGCACTGGTCACGGAGATCATCGAGGACTATCGGCGGTTGTCCCGGGAGACCCGGCCGGGCGGCGACGACGAGCCCGAGGGTGCCCGCCGCGGGATGCCGGCGGGCATGTCCTCGCTGGTCCGCACCGTCGGCGCGCCGGGGTGGTCCACGCTGGTCCGCCGCTCGGGTCGGTTCATCACCCCGCTGGCCGTCGAGCGTGGTGAGGGTTTCGGCTTCCACCCGATGTCGCTGCCGCTGCCCACCGGCGGCCGTACGCTGCCGGACGGCCGCCGCATGACCGTCAACGACCTCCTGCTGGCGGCCGCGCACCTCGCGGTCGACCGCTGGAACGCCCGCCGCGGCGGGATCTCCGGACGGTTGTCGGTCCGGATGCCGATGGACATCGGCCCCGCGCTGGCGGCCGACCGGTCGGTCCCGCCGTCGGCGTTCCTCGAACCCGGCGAGACCAACGGCAACCACACCGGTCAGACGATCATCGTCTCGGACGCGGACGACCGGTCGGACGCGGTCCGCCTCGCGACCCGCATCGTCGACCAGACCGTGGCGGCCAAGCAGACGGTGCCGGTGGCGGTGAGCGGGCTGTCCGGGGCCCTCGGGGTGGCCGCCGCGCGGTTCGTGCCGGGCCCCTGGCGCAGCACGCTGCTGCGGGTCGGGGTGTCCGCCGGGCGCGCGGTGCTCGCGCCGACCGCGGCGGTGAGCAACATCGGCCGGTACGACGGGCTGGCC
>NZ_JALKFU020001164.1 GCF_023242965.2 Frankia sp. AgKG'84/4 | reverse complement strand
GCGACCGGCAGGGTGAGGCGCAGCGAGCCGATCGTCCCGTGCCGGCCGGCCAGCGCCGCGCCGACCTGCCCGCCGGCCATGAAGCCGACGGCGTTCGCGGCGAACAGCACGCCGAACACCGTCGTCGACACCCCGTAGGCGTGCGAGAGCACGAACGACGAGTTCGACACGTAGGAGAACATCGCGCCGTAGGCGAGGCCGACAACCAGGGCCGGTGCGAGGAAGGCGCCGTCGGAACCGACGGCGGCGTAGGCGCGCGCCGTCGTCTTCGGGCGCAGTCGCATCCGGCGCTCCGGCGGCAGCGTCTCGCGGATCGCCGCCGCGCTGCCGACGGCGAGCACCGTGCCGATCGCCGCCAGCACCGCGAAGATCCCCCGCCAGTCGGTGACCACCAGCAGGGCGCTGCCCAGGTTCGGCGCAATGATCGGCGTCAGGCCGCTGACCAGGGCCATCCGGGCGAACAGCCGGACCAGCCGCTGGCCGTCGGCGACGTCGCGGATGATCGCGCGGGCGATCGTCATCCCGAACCCGGCGAAGATCCCCTGCGCGAGGCGCAGCCCGGCGAGTACCGACACGCCCCACGCCGCCGCGCAGAACGCCGAGGTCACGCAGTACAGCGCCAGCGCGGTGACCAACGGCCGGCGCCGCCCGAAGGCATCGGCCAACGGCCCGGCGATGACCTGGCCGAGCGCGATGCCGACCACGCAGGCGGTCATCGTCAGCTGGATCGACGACTGGGTGGTGGTGAGGTCCGTGGCCATCCGCGGCAGGCCCGGCAGGTGCACGCTCATCGAGAACGGGCCCAGGCCGGTCATCGCGCCGAGCAGGATCAGCGCGGGAACGCTGATCCGGCCATGGCGTTGCGGGTCGGCGGCGGCGGCGGCGGTGGCTGCGGCGGTGGCGGTGGCGGTGGCCGCGGTCGTGGTGTGGGTGGTGTCGGCGTCGGTGGCGTCCGTGGAGGAGGTCAAGCGACGTTCTCCCGGCGCGCGGCGGTCGTCCGGTCGGCCGGGGCCGCGCCGGGCGGTCCGGCCACCGACGACAGCGCGACCCGGTCGCCGCGGTAGTACGTGTAGCTGACCTCGCGGGGATGCCCGGAACGGTCCCGGACCAGCACCTCACGCAGCAGCGCGGGGGAGCCCTTCTCGACGCCGAGCAGCCGGGCGGTGCGCTCCTCGCAGGGCACGGCCTCGACGACGGTCTCGGCCGTGCCCAGCGGCGCGCCGAACAGCCGCCGGAACAGCGGGCCGTAGCTGAGCGGACGCCGGTCGATCGCCACGACCTCGGCGAAGTAGCGCTCCGCGCCCATCAGCATCGGGACGTAGCCGGTGCGCACGAACACCGGCACTCCGTCGAGGCGGAACAGCTGCTCGGTCATCAGCACATCCGGGTCGCTGATCTCCAGCCGGTCGCGCAGGCCGGCGGTCGCCGGGACGGCGCAGTGGGCCAGTTCCTCGATCTGCAGCCGGTGCCACTGCTGGGCATCGCTGATCTCCGGCGGGAGCACCTCGCCGGCGGGGATCTGCCAGATCTGGTGGCTGACGGCGGTGCCGCGCCGCGGCGCCCGGCTGAGCAGCCCCTCCTCCGCGAGCATCGACAGGGCCCGGCGCACCGAGTTGCGGCTGATGCCCAGGGAGTCGATGAGCCGGTTCTCCGCGAGCGCGTCCGGTTCGAGCTCCCCGGCCCGCAGGCTCGCCCGGATCAGCTCGTACGCGCGGCGCGGTGAGGTGTGCAGTGTGCGTGGCTCGGCCCGCTCGCGGCGGGCGCGGCCGAACTCGACGCGGCACTTCTCGATCTCGGCGTACCTGTCGGACGCGATCATCCCGGGCACCGTCCCTCTCTGCGACAACCGCCTGCTCTGCCACGACTGCCCGGCGCGGCCGGGCCTCTCGAGCCACCGCTGGGCACACGCTCTGTGTTCATCGTCCGGGAGGGTCGGGTCTCCGGGCAGTCGAGCCACTGATGGCCACTACTCCCTGGCTGTCCACTGTATACGAGTCGAGGAAGACTGCGGGGGAGTTCGCGAGGGATGAGGGGTGCCTCGCGGGACGAAACATGCCTGTCACCTGCACTTTTCACGGCGGGTAGTTGCGTCTCGGGATTTCCCCTCTAGTATTCGGTATACAGTAGCCGAACTGCCGGAGAGGGAGTGGCTGTGAGCGTGGTGGACGACCCCGATCTCCTGCCAACGGTTCGACCACCGATCGTGACGATCGCGTTTGATCACATCGTGCTCGCGGTGGAGGATCCCGAGCGGTCGGTGCGCTGGTGGGTGGAGCGGTTCGGGATGCGGACCCACCGGCTGGAGCAGTGGCGCCGCGGCGAGGCGCCCTTCCCCTCGGTGGAGGTCGCCCCCGGAGTGATCATCGATCTCGACGCGCGCACCCCCCGGACCGGGCCAGGCCGCAACGTCCATCACTTCTGCCTGGTCATCGAGCCCTGCGACCTGGTGGAGCTGGCCGCGTCCGGAACGTTCGACGTGGTCGGGGGCCCGTTCCACCGCTACGGCGCACACGGCAACAGCGACCTGCTCTACATCCGCGACCCCGACGGCAACGTCGTGGAGCTGCGTCACTACGGTCCCTCCCAACTGGATGGCCCGTGCTGACGCCGGGCCAGGCGGCCAAGACAGCTCATGCGACTGGCCCGGTCGGGCCAGCTGGTACCGACGGGCCATGGCTGGGGGATGCGGTCGGGCTCGTCGAAGAGTTCCGCGCCGGCCGGCGCGGTCCGCGCGACGAGGTGGCCGCCGTGCTCGCCGCGGTGGCGGGCTCCGGGCT
>NZ_JALKFU020001163.1 GCF_023242965.2 Frankia sp. AgKG'84/4 | reverse complement strand
GCCCGGTGGACGAGCCGTGCTCCACCCGGGGGAAGCGGGGGGCCGATCCCACCCGGGCGGCCAGCCTCGGCCGGGCCCGCGCCGCCAGGGCGTCGAGCAGGTCGAACGTGACGGCCGGGTCCTGGGTGTCGGCGCTCGCGTCGGCCTCGGCGGCGAGCAGGTGGCAGGCGGCGGCCAGATCGACGGGCTCCCGGCGGACGGCCTCGGCGAACTGCCGGCGGCTGCGGTCGCTCACCTCGGCTCCCCTCCCGGCGCCCGCCGCTCGGAGTCGGGGTACCCCGACTTCGGGTACCCCGTGTCCGTGTACGTCGCATCCGACGGCGTCATAGGACGGATTGTCGCGCGGTCGACCGGCTGGGTTCGGCCAATGGTGCCGGGATCTGGCAGGTCCGCAGGCGTTCCTGTACTGCTCTTCTGACCGTCTACTGTCAGATCGACGACTGCGTGTGACCGCCGCCTGGGCGGACGGGGGGGGATAACGCGTGCCGCGACGAGGTCATCCTCGGTAATCTGAACAGCAGAACCTTCCGCCGTTTCGACCGTCAGCACGCGCGACGACCATGACCGCAGTGTCCCGAGAACGTCACTGAGAGGTATCGGACCTGGGATGCGCCGCCGGATCATGACTCGCGCGCCGATGTCGGCCCGAGTGATGCGGACGACATACACCACCAGCGCACGCCCTTGCTGTCGACACGGAACGGTCCATGTCGATACTAGGGACTCAGTCGCCCGTGAGCCCGAGGAGGAACATCCGGTGACCTACGTCATCGCGGAGCCCTGTGTCGATGTCAAGGACAGGGCCTGCATCGAGGAGTGCCCGGTCGACTGCATTTACGAGGGCGGTCGGATGCTGTACATCCAGCCCGACGAATGCGTCGACTGCGGGGCATGCGAGCCGGTATGCCCGGTCGAAGCCATCTACTACGAAGACGATGTTCCCGACCAGTGGAAGGGATACACCGACACCAACGCGAACTTCTTCGAGGAGCTCGGTTCGCCCGGCGGCGCCTCGAAGGTCGGGGCGCTCAGCTTCGACCCGCCGGCGGTCTCCGCGCTGGCCCCCCAGGGCGAGTCCTGAGCGGCTCTGGGAGGTCGGGCAACACCCCCGGCGTCCTGCGGTCACCGGCTCGTTCCCGCGTGCGGCTGCCAGACTTCCCCTGGGACCAGCTCGCTGCCTTCCGGGAGAAGGCACGCGCGCACCCCTACGGTCTGGTTGACCTCTCCGTCGGAACCCCGGTGGACTCCACGCCGGCCGTGGTGCAGCAGGCACTGGCCGGCGCCGCGGACGCGCCTGGTTATCCGCAGACCGTCGGCACACCGGATCTTCGAGAGGCGGCGGCGGGCTGGTTGGCCCGCCGCCTCGGCGTCCTCGTCGATCCGGGTGCCGTCCTGCCCGTGCTCGGCACCAAGGAAGTGGTCGCCCAGTTGCCGGGCCAGCTCGGCCTCGAACCCGGTGACCGGGTCTGGGTGCCTACGCCGGCGTACCCGACCTACGAGGTCGGGGCGCTGCTCGCGCGCTGTGAACCCGTGGTCGGGCCCGCCGAGGGCGTGACCATGGTCTGGCTGAACTCCCCGGCCAATCCGACGGGCCGGGTCATGACGGTCGAGGAGATGCGGGCCGTCGTCGGCTGGGCCCGCGAGCGGGGCGTCATCGTCGCGAGTGACGAGTGCTATATCGAGCTGGGCTGGGAAGCCCGGCCCGTCTCCGTGCTGCACCCCGACGTGTGCGGGGGCTCGCACGAGGGCCTGCTCGCGGTGCACTCGCTGTCGAAGCGGTCCAACCTCGCGGGGTACCGGGCCGGTTTCGTCACGGGTGACCCGCAGCTCGTCGCGGGGCTGCTCGGCGTCCGCAAGCACGCCGGGTTCATGATGCCGACCCCGGTGCAGGCGGCGATGACCGCCGCGTACGCGGACGACCTGCACGTCGCCGACCAGCGGGCCCGCTACGCGAACCGGCGGGCGGTGCTCGCCGCGGCGCTGTCGGTCGCCGGTTTCACCATCGACCACAGCGAAGCCGGCCTGTACCTGTGGGCGACGCGTGGTGAGGACGCGTGGGCGACGCTCGACGCGCTCGCCGGCGTCGGCGTCCTCGTCGCGCCCGGGACGTTCTACGGCGAAGGTGGCCGTCAGCACGTGCGGGTCGCGCTGACGGCACCGGACTCGCAGGTGGCGACCGTTCCCGAACGGATGACGATGATCCCGCCGGCTGCCGCGCCGAGCCACGCGGCCGCCGGTGCGCACCAGCTCGGCGGGGCCCCGGCGCAGCCCGCTCCCGGTGGCTACCCGCCGCAGGGCCAAGGCTCCGGCGGCGATTATATCACTGCGGCCCGGCAACAGGCCGGCTACGGCCCGCCGGGTGGTTACCCGCACACCGCGCCGACGCCGGTCTCCTACGACGCCGCGGCCAGCTACGACGCCTCGACCAGCTACGACGCCTCGACCAGCTACGACGTCCAGGGCAGTCAAGACCCGCGGACCGGCTACGACGTCCGGCCCGGTGCCTATGAGATGCGCCCCGCCGCTTACGAGACCCGACCGAATGCGTACGACAGCCGCTCGAACGGATACGAGACCGCGTCGAACGGATACGAAAACGGGCCGGCGAACGGCTACGGCGCTGCGCCCGGCGGCGGCTACGAGGGCCAGCCCGGCGATCACGAGCAGGCCGCGCGCCACCACGCCCTGCGCCGCCGCCCGGGGCAGGGCGAGCCCGGCCCCGGCGGCTACGACGCCACCGGGGCGGATCGCTACGACCGCCAGGCCGCCCGCCCCGACGAGGACTCCGCCGGCG
>NZ_JALKFU020001162.1 GCF_023242965.2 Frankia sp. AgKG'84/4 | reverse complement strand
CCGCAGGGCCGGGGCGTTGCTACGGCGTCGGCGCGGGCGAGCACCCGCCCGCCGGCAGCGCGGACGGTGACATCCTCGCCGTGCGGTCGGCGGTCATCGCGATCAGTCGGGCGCTGAACTGGCACGGCGGCCCCGGCACCCCCGTGCCGACGGGCGGTGCCTTCACCGCCCAGACCCGCGCGGCCCTCGTCGCGTTCCAGACGGCACTCCAGCCGACGATCAACCGGGACATGTATCTGCCGGCGGGCGAGCACAACCCGGCCGGATTCGTGAACAAGGAGACCGCGTACGCGCTGTTCATGCCGATCGCGGACCGGTATGCGCTGAAGTACACGGTCCCCCGCGGACTGTTGCGCGGTATCACCACCATCGAGAGCAACTGGGATCCCGGCGCCGTGGGTTACTATACGAACTCGGATTTCGGCCTGTGTCAGTGGAACACGACACTTCCCGACGTGACAACCGCCCGCGCTCTCGACCCCTTCTGGGCGCTCGACTCGACCGCGCGCATGATGCGGGAGAGGTTCGATTCGGACCGGTGGGGCCGCAACTGGTTCTATGTCATCGCCGCGCACAATGTGCCGACCTGGGCCGCCCAGTGGGCGCAGGGCCAACTGTCCGACGTGAATCCGGCGGACAAACCCAAGCTTGACCGGATGCGCGGCTATGTCAGCAACGTGCTGGCCCGCGTCTGGTGAATGCTGGTTCAGACCCGGGTGAATCCCGGTTCAGTCGCCGGGAGTTCACTCCTGGACGGTGGCGATCCGGTCGATCACGGTGGTATTGAGCCGGCGGATCCCGATCGGCGCGAAGGTGCGCTCGAAGAAGCCGCCGATTCCGCCGGCCCCGGCCCAGGTGGTGGTGGCGGTCACCGTGCTGAGCGCCGGTCCGGCACCCGCGGTGACCTGCCAGCTCGTCCGCAGCGACGAGTTCTCGTCCGCCTCCACGAGGGTGTCGGGCTCCGGTGCGGACACCGTGGCCTCGATCTGGCGAACCCGCCGCTTGGTGGCCTGCAGCCGGTAGGCGATGCGGCTGCCCGCGCCGGTGCCGCCGGCGAGAACGCGGTACTCGCAGACGTTGTCCGGCCAGGACACCGACCGCGCGCCCTGATAGTCGCCGAGACGCGCGAGTACCTGCTCCGGCGCGCCGGCCACATCCTTGCGCACCACGACCTTGATCTGGCCCATCCGCCGTCTCCCTGCCTCGCCGTACCGACCGTGCTCGCCGTACCGACCGTGCTCGCCGTACCGACCGTGCTCGCCGTACCGACCGTGCTCGCCTTACCGACCGTGGTCAGACTGGCATGCCGGCGCCGGACGGCGCACCGCGCCCGCCGGAGATGCGCAGAGCAATTACCCAGCGTTACATTGCGTGGAGCCATGGCGGTGGCGGAAGAGCCGCTGGGCTCATCCGGGCTGGAACGGGGGTACGCCGATTTCTCGCGCGCGACCGGGGCCTTCACGATCATTCGGCGACCTGCTCGTCTTCTGCGTCGGGGCGGACCGCCGCGCGGTGGGGCCGCAGGACCGGCCACGTTTCGTCACCGCCGGTGCTCTGATGCTGCTGACCGCCGGGCTCGCCACGTATGCGGGAGCGACCGTCGCGGGAATGGGCCTGCACCGCTCGACGTGGGCGGCCATCCCGTTCGGTCTGTTCTACGCGGCTGTGATCTTCTTTCTCGACCGGTCCGTGCTGCTGACGTCGCGCACCTACCGGTATCGGCGGGACGGCACCGTCCGCCCGGGCCGTTGCGGTCTGTCGACCGCGGTGCGCGTCTTCGTCGCGATCTGCGCAGCGCTGCTGGTCGGGGAGTCCCTCCTGCTGCGGATCTTCGCGCCGTCGATCGAGCCGCGGGTGACCCAGCTGCGGCAGGAGGATCTCGGCCGCGCTCTACGCGGATGGGACGCCAACCAGCGGGACGAGCAGCAGGTGCTCGCCGCCGACCTGACCGCCCGTCAGCACGCCCTCGACACCGCCCACAACCTGGTGACCGGCAAGACCGCGGAGGTGAACTGCCAGCTCACCGGCGGCGGCGCCTGCCTGCCCGGGGAAGGCCCGGTGTACCGGATCAAACTGGCCGAGCTGGGCGCGGCGACCGCGGCCGTCACCGCGGCGACCCGCGAACGGGACGCCGCCCGGACCCGCCTGGACGGTTTCGAGCAGTCCCGTGACACCCGCCGGACCCGGTTCCGCGATCAGCAGGCCGGTGTCGTCGACGCCGCGGACGACCTGCTGATCAGGGAGAAGGCGTTCTGGCGGCTGACGACCGCGGACCCGTCGGTGCTGCTCTGGCGGCTGGTGCTGACGTTGCTGCTGCTCGGCATCGACCTCGGGCCGTTGACCTTCCGCCGGACACTGGAGCAGACGGAGCTGGGTCGCCGGGAGCGGCTCGGCCAGTGGCGGGCACGCGGCGCCGAGGAGGTCGACGCCCAGCAGATCGGTCAGACGACACGGCACCGGGTGGGACTCGCGCGGACGCTGGCCGACCATGGCGCCGAGCGCTACGGGCAGTCCGTCCGCCGACGGGAGGAGATCACCGCGTCGGTTCGGACGGTAGCGGACCTCGCGGACGCCGACGTCGGTCGTGAGGAGATCCGGATCGACCGAGACAGCCGGATCCGTGACCTGCACACCCGTTACCAGGTCCCCGGCCCGGCGCGCCCCGCGGACGAGCGGGCGACACCCCCGGGCTGACGGGAACGTCAGGACGCTCAGCGCAGGGTGCAGGCGACCGTGATCTGAAGAAATTTCTGAACGGCGATGGATGAGGGCCGAGAACATCTCGACAAGGCAG
>NZ_JALKFU020000064.1 GCF_023242965.2 Frankia sp. AgKG'84/4 | reverse complement strand
GGCCGGCCCCGCGCGCCCCGCGCGGGCGCCGGACTGGACGTCGAGGCGACACGCGACGCGATCATGGCCCTGTCCGACCGCGACGAGGCGGCCCGCTACGTGGCAGGGCTCGGCACGGTCGCCGTGCTGCGCGCGCTGGCCGACGATCTGCACGTGCGACTGCCCGCGAAGGTCCGCAAGCCCGATATTGCCCGCAGGATCGTCGACGCCACCCTCGGGCGAAAGCTCACCGCGGAAGCGATGCGGGACCTGGGGCACGGCGGATGACAAAGGTTGACGGCCCAGCACCGAGCCCGCCGCAGGCGCGCACCGTTCATGGCCTCTACGACGGCTTCGATGCGTATCGAACGCCCACGGATCAGGATTTCCGGTCGGTGTTCACCGCCGGCCTCGTGGTGCCCGACGCCAACGTGCTCATCAATCTCTACCGGTACAGCTCCGAGGCGCGCGACAGCCTACTGTCGGTCCTGGCCAACCTCGGCGATCGCCTGTGGGTCCCCCACCAGGTGAAGGTCGAGTTCTGGTCCGTCCGGGACGGGGTGCTGCGCGACCCGCGGGGAACCTTGGCGCTCACCGCCGACCTGGACAAGCTGCGTAGCCGGACCGAACAGCTGCTCATCGAGTGGGCGAAGGCTCGGTCCCTGTCGCCGCAGGCGTCGGCGGAGCTGCGGGCCGACATCGACGCCGGGTTCGACGGGGCGATGGACCGCGTCGCGGAGTTCGATGCCGACGGTATCCACTACCTGGAGGACTCCACCAGCGACCCGGTCGTGACGGCACTCGGCGACATTCTCGCCGGGCGGGTCGCGCCGCCCCCGACGCCGGACGTGCTCAGCGCCCGGATCGCTGACGCGCACCAGCGCGTGCTTGCCGAGATTCCGCCGGGCTACAAGGACAAGGGCAAACCGGGCGATGCGCCTGCGGGTGACTATCTCGTCTGGTGTGAGCTGCTGGACGAGGCGAAGGCCCGCGACTGTGACGCGCTGTTCGTGACCAGCGACGTCAAGGAGGACTGGTGGCGCCGGGTCCGAGAGTCACCGCGGGGTCCACGACCGGAGCTGGTCGCGGAGATGCGGGCCATCACCGGCCGCAGGCTTTTCATGGTGCAGCCTGACGGCCTGCTCGACCGGGCGCGCAGACTCCTCGACGTCGTCGTCTCCGCGTCGTCGCTGGAAAACGTCGAACGTGTCGGGCGGATCGACGCGGGCCTCGTCGAAAGCTGGACCGTCGATGCGGTCGCGGCCGTGCTGGACAGGCTGGCGGACGAGGCCCCGACGCAGGCCACGGTCTTGGTGCGGGCGGCCCGACTCGGCGGTTTCATCGACCGCGCGGACGTCTACCGCACCGCCGGATACGACGCGGACCGCAGCCTGCGCGGCTTCACCCGGCCGGTGCGGCGCATTATCGCGGCCTTTCAGGAGCGCGGGCTCATTCCCGACAACGTCGAAGGACTTCTCGAGGCGAGCTACGACACCGAGACCATCGGGCTGGCGACCGGGTTCACTGTTCCGCCCGCCGCCCTCCCGCTCGTCCTGCAGTGGGCCGAAACGGCCGCGAACGAGAACTGATCAGCGCCCGCGGACGAGCGCCAGCCAAGCCGCCAGCGGACGGCTGCTGCACACGTCCGCCGCCCATTCGGCGCCGCGGAGATGACCGCGTCCTCCCAGGCACACCCCCGCAGCGGCGGCCCGTCCGCACCCGCCTGTAGGGATCGGCCATCAGGTGCGCAGGGGCGGTCACAAGATCTGGTCGAGCTGCGCGTCGATCCTGCCGTGCCGCCGCTGCTGACCGGCCCGGCGGGGCGGGGTGCGGAACGAGTTCGCCCGAACGTGCATGATATGTCGTATGGGTGCTGATGAGGCGGCGCAGAGCGCATGGTCACGGGTTGACACGAGTGTGCCGCACTCCGCGCGGGTCTGGAACTACTGGCTCGGCGGCAAGGACAACTTCCCGGCTGACCGGGAGCTCGGTGACAGGGTCTTCGAGGTCTACCCGGACATCGTGCATGTCGCCCGCGCGCAGCGGGAGTTCCTGGTCAGGGCCGTCACGTTCCTCGCCGGCGAGGTGGGCATCCGCCAGTTCCTCGACATCGGGACGGGCCTGCCGACCGCCGACAACACCCATGAGGTCGCGCAGCGGATCGCCCCGGACTCGCGGATCGTCTACGTCGACAACGACCCGCTCGTCCTCGTGCACGCCCGCGCGCTGCTCACCAGCGCCGCCGGCGGGGCCACCGCGTACGTCGACGCCGACGTGCGCGATCCCGACAGGATTCTTGCCGAGGCGGCCGAGGTACTGGACTTCTCCCAGCCGGTGGCACTGGTGATGTTCGGCATTCTGGGCAACGTCGCCGACACCGGCGAGGCGCAGGCGATCGCGAGGCGGCTCCTCGACGGCGTCGGGTCGGGCAGCTACCTCACGCTCAACGATGGCACCCACGGCGAGGCCGTCGACAAGGCCATCGAGATCACCCAGGCCGACGGTCACCCCTACAACCTGCGCACCCCTGACCAGGTCGCGTCGTTCTTCGACGGGCTCGAGGTCGTGGAGCCCGGCGTCGTCTCGACGCCGCTGTGGCGGCCGGCGGCCGGGGTCGACCCGCAGCCGCTGTTCATCTACGGCGGGGTCGGCCGCAAGGCGTAGGCGGCACTGCGCGCGCCGAGCGCCACGCCGGGACGGCTGGTCAGCTGGCGCCGTACCTCAGCGAGCCCGGCGTCGTGAGGAGCTCCCCGGTCTCGAGCCATGTCTTGAGGCCGGAGAGGATCATCGGCCAGCCGCCGTAGAGCTCGTCGTGCGCACCCTCGCGCAGCTGGTCGTGGGTGACCGTGAGGCGACACGAGTCGGCGATCGGCTCGATCTCCCAGGTCACCCGGGAGGCGCCCTCGGCCTTCACGTCGTCGCTCCACAGCGCGGTCAACGTGTGCACGAGTCGCCGGGGCGGGTCGCTCTCGAGGACCTCGCCCTCACCGAGCAGTCCCGGCGCGCCGGGGCTGGCCATCTCGACGCGCGAACCGGGCGTCCAGTCCGAGGTGACGCGGGCGCCGAACTGGTAGCGGCTGCGGATCTCAGGGTCGGTGATCGCCTCCCAGAGGCGCTCGGGGGTCGTGCGGAGGTAGATCTCGAAGATCTTTTCCATGGGGCGCTCCAACATGGTCTTGAGCTCACTGAGGCCCGCGGCCCAAGGCTCGGCGTACTTGCTCACCCACCGGTCGTGGACGAGCCGGATCGGGACCGGGTTGAGGAAGTGGAGCTTTTCGCGGCCACGCCGCCTGGTGACGACCAGACCGGCCTCCTCCAGCAGCTTCAGGTGCTTCATCACGCCGAAGCGACTCATCGCGAAGCGCTCCTCGAGCGCGCCCAACGTCTGCCCGTCCTCACGGAACAGCTCGTCGAGCAGCGCCCGGCGGGTCGGGTCGGCCAGCGCCCGGAACACCTCGTCCACGACCACGAAAATACGTGACCTATTGGTCACATGTCAAGGTGTGCCGCTGGCCCGCCAGGAGGTGCAGCGGCGCGGTCAGTCCCAGGTGATCGTGGGGGTGGCGCCCGGGTGGAGGAAGGTGAGCAGGCGTTCGCCCTCGGCCTCGATCGCGCGGCGGCGCGGGGCGGGGCCGATCCCGGTGGCGGCGGTGAGGGTGAGTTCGGCGCTGGTGCGACGGCCGGTGGTGGCCCACGGTGCCGACGACGAGTCCGTCCACCAGGAAGGTCGGCGCCCGGTTGAGCTCCTGGACCGACCACGCCGTCGCACTTATCCACCCACCCTCCCCCACCGCGGGCAGACCTCGATCCCCGGTCAGACCGCGGTCAGCGGCCGGGTCAGGCCGCGGGGTCGAGGGCGACCTTCGTCCAGCCGGCCTCCTGGCGGTCGAACGCCTGATAGGCCTCGACCGCGCCGGACACCGGGCGGTGCTGCGTGATGATCTCCGCGGGGTCGACCTGGCCCGCCTCGACCATCGACAGCAACCGCGGGATGTAGCGGCGGTGGTGGCAGACCCCGAGCTTCACGCTCAGGTTCCGGTTGAACGCGACGCCGATCGGAAAGGCCCGGAAACTGTCCGGGTAGAGGCCGACGACGCCGATCGTCCCCGCCTTCGCGACCGCCTCCGTGGCCCAGCGCGAGGCCTGCGACGGCGCGTCCCCGGCCGCCCAGCCACGTCCCGCCGGATGGTCCTCGCCACCGGTCGCGGCTCGCTGCTCGTGGTCGAACTCGGCGTCGGTGGGTGCGTCCGGGGTCGCCGGGCCGGACACGGGACGGCGCGCGTCCACACCGACGGCGTCGATCACCCGGTCGACCCCCACCCCGCGGGTCATCTCCCGGATGATCTCGACCGGGTCCTCCTCGTTGAAGTTCACGGTCTCGGCATGCAGTGCCCGAGCCCCCTGGAGTCGGGACGCGACACCGTCGACCGCGATGACCCGCCCGGCGCCGAGCTGGAACGCCGAGAGCACCGCGAACTGCCCCACCGGGCCGGCGCCGAAGACCGCGACCGTGTCCCCCGTCCCGACCTCCGCCAGCTTCGCGCCGAACCATCCCGTCGGGTAAATGTCCGAGATCATGATCGCCTGGTCGTCGCTAACACTGTCGGGCAGGGGGACCAACCCGACGTTAGCGAAGGGCACCCGGGCGTACTCGGCCTGCAGCCCGTCGAACGGGCCGGTGGCAATCGGGCCGCCGAAGAACGCGGAACCGCCCTGCATGCCGTTCGGATTCGCGTGGTCGCACTGCGCGTGGTATCCGGCGCGGCAGTAGGAGCACGATCCGCAGGCGATCGTCGACGGGATGACCACCCGGTCACCGGGCCGGAAATTACGGACGTAACGCCCGACCTCCTCGACGATCCCCACCCCCTCATGGCCGAGGATCGTGCCCGGGCGCATCCCGGGCATGGTGCCGCGGACCATGTGCAGATCGGTGCCGCACAGCGCGCTGGCGGTCAGTCGGACGATCGCGTCCATCGGTTCGACGATCTTCGGCTCAGGCACCTGATCGACGCGGATGTCTCCTGGACCGTGAAAGACGACAGCCTTCACGACGTCCCTCCCGTGCTCGTCACCGCCCGCGCCGAACCTGGCGGCCCGACGCCGGGCCTGTCCCCTGCCTGTACCCGGCACCAGGCCGGCGACCCGGGCCGAGCCGAGCCGAGCCGGGCCGGGCCTCGCCGGGACGGGCCTCGCCGGGACGGGCCTCGCCGGGACGGTGCGCGCCTACCGGCGGGCGGTGAGGTGAAACATCGTGACGGTGGCCCGTACGGGTTCGTCACGGACGTCGTCGCGCAGCGTGGCGAGCCAGGCGGTGAGTGGGCCCGGGCCGTTGTCGGCCTCGATGCGGGCGACGGTGCGGCTGACCTCCAGCAGCATGTCGACCTCGGCGAAGCCCTGCGCCGTGACCAGGTGGCCGGTGAGGACGAGGTCGGCGAAGCCCGCCCGGCGGGCGAGCGCGGGCAGGTCACGGCCGATCCAGCCGTGCCGGAAACTGTCACACCAGGCGTCGGTGAACCGTCGGGTCGCGGCCCGATCGGTGCTCGTGATGGTGACGGTGGCGCAGTCAGGCTCCACGATCGCGACGCGCCCACCCGGCTTCAGCACGTGGTGTGCCTGCGCGAGGAGTTCCCGCGGATCGTCGAGGTGCATGAGGAGCCGGTCCGCCTTCACCGCGTCCAGGCTGGCTGGCGCGAGGGGAAGGTCGAGGGCCGAGCCGACGGTGAACGACACGTTGCCCACGCCGGCCGGCACCCGGGCCTGGGCGCGTTCGACGAGCCTGACACTGAGGTCGACACCGACGCAGGTGCCGGTCGGCCCGACGAGCGCACCGATGGCGACGGCGTCGTGCCCGAGACCCGACCCCACGTCCACCACCGCGTCACCCGGGCGCAGATCCAGCTGCCGCAGCACCGCGCTCTTGTAGGCCCGGAACGACGGGAGGGTGTACTGCAGCTCTATGGCGTCGACCACGTCGCGGAAATGCCGGTCGTCATCGGCGTCGCGGAACGCCTCCGCCCGAGGGGCGCAGGCGGCGGGAGTCTCACCACTGTGCCGCACGATTGTTTTCCTTCGTCTGCCGTGGACGCCCGCCCGGCCGCGCCGGTGGACCGCGCACCGTTCGACGTTCAGCCAACCATGGACCAGACAAACCCGGCCCGGCGATAATGATGTGGCCAGGAACGATGGCAGCTGCCATCCCAGCCACCGGACCGGCCCGGAATCTGCCTCGACCGTCATAGCTGGGCATGTGCCCGCGGTGGGCGTTAATGTCGTCCGCGTGAATCGCGACGCCCCCTTCCCAGCGTTCATGCGCCTGCATCCGACACTCCGTCGTGACGGCGGATCCGCGATCAGCGATGGCTCGTCGAACATAGTTCGCGGACCGGCCGACCGGCGGCGAACGGAGTTATCGGGTCGGCACACCTCATCGATTCGGTGTTGCGCCGGGGAAGGGCCTCAGGGCCCGCTGCCACGCCGGCCCAGGCGTTTCCCGGACGGCACCTGAGCGGGCCGGCGGGGTCCGGGAGGGTGCCCGCGGTGTCCGAGGTGCCTGAGGTGCCTGAGGTGCCTGAGGTGGCCGAGGTGGCCGAGGTGCCTGAGGTGGCCGAGGTGGCCGAGGTTCCGTAGCGGCGCGAGGCGATCTCGGCGATAGTCGCGGTTTCGCCCGCGGTGACAAGGTAAAGACTGTCCTATGGCTGCGACCTGGCGACGCCGCCGGCGGAAGAACACGCACGCGACGGACGGCGGGCCGGGGACGCAGGCAGCACCTCACGGTGGCGTTCCCCCGACCGAACCGGCCGTTGCCGCTGTCTGTGCCGGCGCGGGTGCCGTGCCCGAACGGCCCTCCCAGCTACGGGGGCGGTCGTGGTTCGCCGTGCTGCGCCGCACGGTGGCCGAGGTCCGCAGCGACGAGCTGCCCGACCGGGCGGCCGCGCTGACCTACTACGGCGTACTGGCGATCTTCCCCGCGCTGCTGGTGCTCGTCTCGACGCTCGGGTTCGTCAGCCAGTGGGCCGCGGACACGATCCTGACCAACGTGCAGCAGCTCGCGCCCGGGTCGGCCCGCGACATCGTGCGTGACGCCGTCACCGGCATCCGGGCCAGTCCCGGCACGGGTGGTGTTCTCGCCATCGTCGGCCTGGTCGGCGCGCTGTGGTCGGCGTCGAGCTACATCGCCGCGTTCATCCGGGCCGCGAACGTCGTCTACGACATCCGCGAGGGCCGGCCGGTGTGGAAGGTCGTGCCACTCCGCCTCGCCGTCACCGTGCTGATCGTCGTTCTGCTCGCGGCGAGTGCCGGGATCGTCCTCCTGTCCGGCGGGGTCGCCGACCGGGTCGGGCGGATTCTCGGCGTCGACGTCGCGTCGCTGCACGTCTGGTCGTACGCGAAGTGGCCGGTGCTGGCGGTGCTGGTGTCGGTGATGATCGCGCTGCTGTACTGGTCCGCGCCGAACGTGCGGGTGCGCGGGTTCCGCTGGCTGACGCCCGGCACCGTCCTCGCCGTGGTCCTGTGGCTCGCCGCGTCCGCTGGGTTCGCGGTGTACGTGGCGAACTTCGGCGCCTACAACAAGACCTACGGCACCCTCGCCGGCGTCATCGTGTTCCTGATCTGGCTGTGGCTGTCGAACCTGTCCGTGCTGCTCGGCCTGGAGTTCGACGCCGAGATCGCCCGCGAGCGGGCCCTGCTCGACGGCCATCCCGCGCACACCGAGCCCTACGCGCAGCCCCGGGACACCCGGACGTGGCGGCGCCAGCGCGGCCCGGGCGGCAGCCGTCCGCAGGAGGCGACCCTGTCCCGCGAGCCGTCGCAGGCGACCGGAGACTGATGACTCACAGCCGCATCCGCCCCGCGCCCGCCGATTTAGTTGTAGCGTCGTAACTGTTTTAGACCTACAACGATCGGAGTTGCCGATGGCGAGGCGGCTACGGCGACCAGCCACACTCCCCCCGGCGTCCGCCGAGCTGAGCCTGCGCCGGCGCTACCTGGTGCTCGGCATCTGCTGCTCCAGCCTGTTCCTGGTCGGCCTGGACAACACGATCCTCAACGTCGCGCTGCCGGCGCTGCAGCGTGACCTGCACGCCTCCGTGGCCGGCCTGCAGTGGACCATCGACGCCTATGTCGTCGTGCTCGCCAGCCTGCTGATGCTGTCGGGCTCGATGGGCGACCGCTTCGGGCGCCGGCGGGTGTTCCGCACCGGCCTCGTGCTGTTCTCCGCCGGGTCGCTGCTGTGCAGCGTCGCCCCGAGCCTCGGCTGGCTGATCGGGTTCCGCGCCCTGCAGGCCGTCGGCGGGTCGATGCTCAACCCGGTGGCCGTCTCGATCATCACCAACACGTTCACCGAACCGCGCGAGCGCGCCCGGGCCATCGGCGTGTGGGGCGCGATCATCGGCCTGAGCCTCGCCGCCGGCCCGGTCCTCGGCGGGCTGCTCGTCGACCAGGCGAGCTGGCGGGCGATCTTCTGGATCAACGTGCCGGTCGGCCTCGCCGCCTTCGTGCTGACCAGGCTGTACGTCCCCGAGTCGCGGGCGGCGCGGGCGCGGCGGTTCGACCCGGTCGGCCAGGTGCTGCTCGCGCTGACGTTCGGCGCCCTGGTCTACGCGCTGATCGAGGCGCCGGCCGCCGGCTGGGTGTCCGCGCAGACGCTGGGGACGCTCGCCGCCGTCGCCGTCGGGCTCGCCGCGTTCGCCGGCTGGTCGCTGCGGCGCGCGGACCCGGTGCTCGACCTGCGGTTCTTCCGCAGCCCGCCGTTCAGCGGCGCCACCCTGATCGCCGTCAGCGCGTTCGTCGCCCTCGGCGGCTTCCTGTTCCTGAACACGCTCTACCTCCAGGACGTGCGCGGCTTCTCCGCGCTGCACGCCGGCCTGTTCACCTTGCCGATGGCGGCGGTGACCGCGGTGGCCGCGCCGGTCTCCGGCCGGCTCGTCGGCGCCTACGGCCCCCGGCCGTCGCTGCTGATCTCCGGCCCGTGCATGGCCGTCAGCGGGGCGCTGCTCACCGTGCTGGGGCCCGATACCGGCACGGCGCTGCTTTTCGTCGCCTACGCGCTGTTCGGGCTGGGGTTCGGCATGGTCAACGCCCCGATCACCACCACGGCGGTCGCCGGCCTGCCGAACTCCCAGGCCGGCGTGGCCGCCGCGGTGGCCTCCACGAGCAGGCAGCTCGGCCAGGCCCTCGGCGTCGCCGTGATCGGCTCCATCGCCGCGAGCAAGGGCCTCGGCGGCACCCGCGTCGACCCCACCGACCCCGCCGGCTGGTGGATCATCGCTGGCTGCGGCGCCGCCGTCGCCCTCCTCGGCCTGCTCACCACCGGCCGGTGGGCCCTGGCCCGCGCCCAGCAGGCCGCCGCCGCGATGGCCACCGCACCGTCCTCCACCGCACCGTCCTCCACCGCGGCGATCCCAGCCTCGTCGGCCCCCGCCGCGACGGCAGCAGTTCCGACGACAGCAGTCCCGACGGCAGCAGTTCCGACGACAGCAGTCCCGACGGCACCAACCCCGTCGCGGTGACGGCCGACCAGCTCCTCGACGCGCCGGCGGCGGATGCGGCCGAGCGGGTCTGGCGGCGGATGCGGACGATGGTCCTCGACCGGCACAGCCGCCGCCGCGAGGTCTGCGAGACCCTCGACCTCAGCTTCATCCGGGTGAAGGCGCTGCTGCGGCTGGCCCGCGGTCCCAGCACGATGCACGAGCTCGCCGTCTCCCTGTCCACCGACCGCCCGTACACCACTGTCGTCATCGACGAGTTGGAACGCCGCGAGCTGGTCCTGCGCACCGTCGACCCGGACGACCGCCGCCGCCGCGTGGTCGAGCTGACCGACGCCGGGCGCGACACCGCCCACCGCGCCGAACGCCTCCTCAACGACCCGCCGGAGGTACTGCTGCACCTGTCCCCCGCCGACCTCGCCACCCTCGACCGCATCACCGACGCCCTGGCCGGCGACGCGGACGGCTGACCCCGCCGCATCGCCTCCCGATCTGAGCCGGTCAGGTCCAGCGGGAGGGGCGCTCGTCCGGGCGTGGGGATCGCAGGGCGTTCACGCGCGCGGTGAGGCGGCGGAAGACCGCGGGCCATTCGTCGTCGACGATGGAGAAGATGACGGTGTCGCGCCACGAGCCGTCGCGCCTCCTGGCGTGCTTGCGCAGCACGCCGTCCTGAGCTGCGCCGAGCGCCAGGACCGCGCGCCGGGAGCGGGTGTTGCGGTCGTCGACGTTGAACTCGACCCGGACGACCTCGAGGGTCTCGAAGGCGTGGGTGAGCAGGAGGAGTTTCGCCTCGGCGTTGACCGGCGTGCCGCGGACGGCGCTGGACAGCCAGGTGTAGCCGATGGTCAGACGGCGGCGTTCGGGGTTGAGGTCGTAGAGCGCGGTGGTGCCGATGACCGCGTCCGAGCCGCGGTCGATCTGCGTGAGGGACAGGCGGCCGGGCGAGGCGAGCATGTGCGCCACGGTCGCCGGCGAGGGCGGCTCCGAGTCGATCCCGTGCGGGAAGAACTCGAGGGTCGCGTCGTCGTCGTGGGCGACGGCGAGTGGCCTCGCGTCCGACGGGAGGGTCGGGCGCAGCAGCACATGCTCGCCGCGCAGCGTCGGCGTCCTCCCCCAGCGTTCCATGTCGGCAGACCGTCCCGTTCGTCAACATCCAGTGGTCGAGGTTGACGCGCAGATTACGACCGCCGGCGACCGGTTCCAGCACAGGGCCCGCACCACGGGGGCGCGTTCCGGAGGTCCTCCCCGACGGTCAGGGGAGGATCTCGAGGGAACCGTCGGTTCCGCGGACGGAGGCGCTGGCCGTCGTGGATCGGCCTGGTGGCCCGCTCCACGCCGACGACGGCGGGCAGGCCGGCGCTCGGCCTCGGCCAGCGACACCTGCCTGGAGAGGAAATAGCGGCTGACCATGCCGTAGTTCGGGTACTCCCGGTAACCGATGCAGGTCCGGGCCCCGTCGACCTTCCGCGTGGTCCTTTCCACTTAGTGATGCCAGCCAATATGCCCGGGACCCGGCGGCGCTGCGCGGCCGGGACGATAACGTTCGGGGCGAATCAGGCCTTATCGTGAACGGCTTGCCGGTGAGGAAGGGAAGACCGTGACGACGACGGACGGTCCGCAGCCCGCGGGGCGCATGGCATGGACGCGACTGACCACCGACCGCCCGCCCGTTGACCTGGCCATCGACAAGCCGCACTCGGCCCGGATGTACGACTACTACCTGGGCGGCAAGGACAACTTCCCCGCCGACCGGGAAGCCGCCGCGAAGGTCATCGCAGCGGCGCCGAGCGTGCCGCAGATGGCCCGGGAGAACCGGGCCTTCATGGTCCGCGCCATCCGGCACCTGGCCGCCGAGGCCGGCATCCGCCAGTTCCTCGACATCGGCACCGGTAGGTTTCGCGAAATATACTTATCTCATGGTGATGACGGAGAGCGGCGATTCTCGCCGGAGGACCCCTGTCCCCGCGTCCTATCCGCATGCTGACGGTGCACTGTCCCTGACGTCCTTCAGTGGCCGGCGGTTCGGTCTGTACCTGCGGATCTCTGACGATGACGAGCTGACCGAGGATGGCATTGCCATTCAGGAGGCAGACGAACGGGCATGGGTTGCGCGGGTCGGTGGGGTCGTGGGGAAGATCTACCCGGAGAACGACACGTCCGCGTACAAGAAGAAGAAGCGCCGTTTGCCGGACGGGACGCTTGTGTGGCGAGTGGTCCGCCCTCTATGGGAACAGATGCTCGCGGATCTTCGTTCCGGGGTGATTGAGGGTGTGGTGGTTGTCGACCTTGACCGGTTGGCGCGCGACCCCCGCGACCTAGAAGATGCCATTGAGATTGTCGAGCACCACCGCCGACCGGTGGTCGGTCTGACCGGTGGCATTGATCTTCTGACGGACAATGGCCGGTTTACCGCTCGTATCCTGGTGGCCTGCGCGAACAAGGCGTCCGCGGACACGGCGCGGCGCGTGCGCCGTAAGCACCTGGACCTACAGGCCCAGGGATCAACGGGCGCAGGGCCCCGCCCGTTCGGCTGGGCCAACGATCATGTCACGCTGCACCCGGTCGAGGCCCCGATCTCTCGGAAAATCTGTGACGACGTCACCGCAGGCATCCCGCTCGATGCGATCGCCCAGGGGTTGCGCGAGCGGGAGATCACCGGCACCCGGGGGGCACAGTGGCAGGTCAGCACCCTTATGTCGTACCTGCGGAACCCGCGTCTGTGTGGGTGGCGTAGCCGCGTGATGTCCGAGGACAACCCCGAGACGGGCGAAACGTGCCGGTGGCTGGACATCGTCCGCGACCCCGACGGACAGCCGGTCATCGGCCAGTGGGAGCCGATCATCACGCCGGAGCAGTGGGAAATGATCGTGGCGCGGATCGGTGCGCGGAAGCAGCCAGGGAACGGGCATAACGCCCGCCGCTACCTCTACAGCGGCATCACGCGGTGCGGTGAATGTGGCCGGAAGATGTCCGGAGCGCCGCGTTCGGGTCGTGGCTACGCCTACGTGTGCAAGACGCAGAATCTCGGGTGCGGAAAAGTCGTGCGGGACGGCGTGAAGGTAGACGCCTACGTGACTGCCGCTCTTATCGCCAAGGTTGAGCAGGAGCTAAGCCAGGCCGTTGCCCTGGTCGATACCGCATGGACGAAACAAGGCGACCTTACCTACGTGCAGGAGCAGATAGCCGAGCTTCGGGCCCGCTACCGGAAGCGGGAGATCACCCCCGACCGGTATTTCGATGATCTGAGGTTCTTCGAGGAGGAGGAGCGGACGTTGTTCGCCGAGCAGAAGCGGCACACAGCCGTTGTCGCCGCAGCGAAGGCCCGGCCCGCGAACATCCGCCGAGAGTGGAAGAGCTACCCGTTGTCGCGGAAGCGTGCGATCGCAGAGGACTACCTCAACGCGGTGATCATCGAAAGGGCTCGTTACAAGGGTGCCCGCTTCGATCCCGATCTGATTGACATGCAGTGGAAGGGGGATGCCCAGGACACCACCGGGGATCTTCTTATGGAAGCTGCGTAGAACAAGCGCGAAAGGCCGGACGGCCGCCCTTCCCCGGGAGAGGGAGGAACGGCCGTCCGGTTTACTCTGCGGCGTGCGTGTTTTGGCCGGGGGGCAGCGTCAGCCCGAACATGGCCGCCGCACGTGCGCGTTGGTTCGCCGACCAGGCAGGGGCCCGCGCCGCTTGGACGCGCCCCCATTCCTCGGCAGACAGCACCGGACCGTCGCCACCGGAACGCCCAGAACCAGGACGGACACTATCCGTTACTGTCTGCGCCGGTGCGTGAGTGTCATGGGTGGTGTCATCAGCCCGCCCGCCCACCCCCGCCACCACCACACCGGGGGTCGCGTTGCGCTGCACCGTCACCCCAGGACGTGCAGGCAGATCGGTGCCTTCGGCACTCATTTCTTCTGGCACGGCGATCGCGGCGGCAGGTGTGGTCTGGCCGCCGTCTGGGTCCCAGTCCTCGAACGGCAGAACATCCCCGGTCATCTGCCGGCCGACCCGTCGCCCTCACCGGTACCGGTGCCCCCCGGTGGTCCCTCAGGAGACAGACCGCCGGGCGGATGGTCACCGGTCGCCCTGCCTCGTCCGGCGTAGGTCCATGATCCGACGGCGATGGTGCGCGGGTCGCCGTCCGGGCGTCCGAACGCATCGAGGAGCCCCCGGGCGGAGGCGACGGCCGCGACCGTGCGCGCGAACGTCCTCCGGGCACCCCGCAACGCCCCGAACGTCGTGGAGTACCGCCGACTTTTGGTGATCCAGTGGCCGCCGAAGCCGTAGGCGTGGGACCAGCGCAGCAGACCCGGGAGCCGACCGTGTTGGCGTCCCGCCGCGTCATCGAGCGCCGCCGCGAACTGTTCATCGGCGCCGAGCGTCCAGCAGGTTTCGACCATTCGCCGGGCGTGGGGGTCGAGGGCGAGTCGGGCGAGGTGCGCGAGACTGCGCACCGGCCGGTCCAGTAGTCCGGAGCCGGTGACGCTTTTTGTCAGGTACTTCGCGAGGTAGTTCGCGACCCGTCCGCCGTCATCCGGTCCTACGCCGATGGCCCGGATGTCGATCTGCGCACCCCAGCGGACCGCCGTTCCCGCCGGGTCGGTTGGGTGTGGTGCGGACACGGCCACGTCTCCCAGGACGTCGCGCAGGCAGTCCGCGATCAGGTCCGCCGATGCCCACGCCGGGGGTGCCACGATCTGGTCCGGGGACGCGCCGCGCCCATCGACGCGGATCACGACATGCAGGTGCACCAGGCCGCGGGCTTGCATTTCCGCGGCCTTGGCAAAGGTGATCCGCAGTTCACGGCGCAGCGCAGCCACCGACCGGCCGGACGCCGCCGCTACCGCGGATTCCAACCGGTCGCGGGTCGCCTTCCACAAGGTGGGCAGCAGCGCGTTCCAGAGGACCGCGCCGGTGTAGTCGAAGCATTCCGGGCACAGCGGCGTACCAAGCTTCCGGTCTCCGTCACCATGCCGGGCGTGGCAGCCCGCGGGACGGCCGTGGGGGCACAGTCCCCGCCGAGGCCGGCACGCCCGCGCGTCACCACCCTTGCCCCGCGACCGGCGGGAGTGCACCGGACCGAACGAAGGCGCCGTCAGGGTGACGAACAGCGCCGGATGACCACCGACCCCCTCAGGCAGTCCGTCGCCGCCGGTCAGGCCGGTGAGCACGACCCGCCGGGCGTCGCGTTTGTAGGTCTGCGAGCAGGTGGGGCACACCGTTTCCCGCCGGTTGTTACACCGGACGTGCACGACCCCGCCCGGTAGTCCCGCCGACGAGTACGCCCTTCGGGTCCGGCCGGTGTCCCGGTCCACGTGATCGGTGTGGCCGCTCAGGCGGATCGGTGCGGAGCAGCCACCCGCCACCAGCCGATCATCAGGAAGTGCTTGTGCTGTCACTGTGGGTTCCTCGCGGGGGCAGGGTTCAGCGCCCCGGGCGTCCGACGAGCGGGCCCGGGGGTGAACGGAGGAAGCAAGAGGAAGGAAGGTGATTCCGGCGGGGCGTGTCAGGCGCCGCGCATGCGCGCTTCCCAGGCGCGCCACGCCGCCTCGGCCACAGGACCGCCGTCGTCCAGGTCGACCGGTGGGGGCAGCGGAGGCAGTGCGCGTCGACGTGGTGCCGGGGGCAGCGCGGGGGGTGGTGGCATCGGCCAGCCCCGCAAGGGAATCGTCGTCTCATCCGTCGGCCACGGCGTCGGTGTCGGTGTCGGCCACGGCGTCGGTGTCGGTGTCGCGGCGGGAGCCGGTCGGGCCGGGTAGGGCACCGGGCCGGTGTCGGACAGGATGACGGGGGTCCATCCGGTCACCGGTGGTGCGGAAGCGGCCGGCGGGGGCATGGGGGGCGTCGCCGGGGGCTGTTCGGACGGTGGCCGGTTCCTCGCGGCCATCGCGCGGATGTCGTCATCGGTCTGCCAGGCCGCGCGGACCCGGACGGGTGCGGGGTCACCGTCGACCAGGACGTAGCCGACACCAGGCAGACCGGTAGGAATCCGTTCGCACGCCGCGCCCCGGTCGTGCGCGCCGCCGCCGAGGACCATGTCAGCCTGGCTCTTCTCGGTCATCCGCAGCGCGACGCGCACGGGAAACAGGTCCCGCAGCGGCAGGACGTCTTTTCTTGGGTCCTGGATCGCGCCGACCACGACGACACCGGGGGCACGCCCCTGGCTCAGCAGCAGCGAGAGCGACGCCCCGATTTTCTTCTTCAGTTCGGCGTCGGACACGTAGGCGGTGAGCGAGGCGACTTCGTCGACGATGACGACGATCAGCGGGTCACCGGGTGAGGGTGTGTGGAGTCGGGAGACCCCGCGGAGTCGCCCGGTGCGCCGGTTCATCGTCCGGACCGCATCCGAGAGAAGATCGTTGATTTCTTCGGTGTCGACCGCGAAGCGTGCGAAGAGGGGTTCGCCGAAGGCGAGTTCCATGCCGCCTTTCGGGTCGACCGCCCAGACCTCGACCAGTCCCGCGCGGATCGCGGGGGCGAGCGCGCGGACGATGGACCACAGCACGCTTCCTTTGCCGGCACCGGTGGCCCCGGCAACCAGCACATGAGAACCGCGCAGGGGCAGAAGCCAGGCCGTACCGTCCTCCCGGACACCGACCGGTAGCCGGTCCAAATCTGCCGGATCACCCGCGGGGAGAAGGTCAGCGCGGATCGCCCGGCCCAGCACTTCGCGCCGAACCAGGACAATAGCGACCCGATCCGCGCGTTCCAGGTCGGGACTGATCCGCAGTTCGCGCAGTTTCAGGGTCGCGGTCAGCCGCCCCGCCGCCTGGTACAGCTCATCCACGCTCTGGCCGGGCGTCAGGGTGATCCGCAGGTGCCAGCCGGCCAGGCCGCGTCGAGCCCGGCGCACCCGCGGCGTACGCCCTCCCAGCCGCCTGGGGGTTTCCAGCCCGCAGGCTCGGCACGCCGCCGCCCACCGCCGCCG